>NZ_JARHXC010000085.1:0-10446 GCF_029222405.1 Microbacterium sp. Kw_RZR3
CCGCCTCCCCTCGTCGCCGCGCCGCAGGTCTCGTCGTCGCCGTGATCGCCCTCGCCGTGGCGGCGGGCCTCAGCGTCGCGATCGGCTCGAACGCCCTCTCCCCCGCCGAGATCTGGCATGCCCTGGCCACCCCCGACGGAGCGGTCACCGATCAGATCGTGCGTGACCTGCGCGTCCCCCGCACGATCGCCGCGGTTGTCGCCGGGGTCGCCCTCGGACTCGCCGGCGCGCTGATCCAGGCATTCACCCGGAATCCGCTCGGCGATCCCGGCATCCTGGGAGTGGATGCCGGCGCCGCCCTCTTCGTCGCGATCGGCGTCGTCCTGGGCGCTGTGACCGCCGTGCAGTTCCTCCCCTGGGCGTTCGGCGGCGCCCTCATGGTCACCATCGCCGTCTATGCGATCGGCGGAGCGGGACGCGGCGGGCCCGATCCCGTGCGGTTGACCCTGGCCGGGGTCGCCGTCGGAGCCGTGCTCATGGGCGTCACGAGCGCGATGATGCTCCTCGACCCGGTCACCTTCGCGCGCCTGCGGGGGTGGAACGCGGGTTCGTTCGTGGAACGCGGGTGGGACGTCATCCTCCCCGTCCTCCCTTTCGTGGGTTGCGGCGTCGTCGTGGCCCTCGCCTGCGCGCGGTCGCTCAACTCTCTCGGTCTCGGCGACGAACTCGCCTCCTCCCTCGGCACGAGAATCGCGCGCACCCGTGTGCTCTCGATCGCGGCCATCACCGTCCTCGCGGGATCGGCGACCGCGATCGCCGGTCCCATCGCCTTCGTCGGCCTCATGGCCCCGCACGTCGCGAGATGGATCGTCGGGCCGGACCAGAGGTGGATCCTTCCGTACACGATGGTGATCGCACCGACGGTGCTCCTGGTGTCCGATGTGATCGGTCGAGTGGTCCTGTGGCCGAGCGAAGTGCCGGTGGGGATCGTCACCGCCTTCGTGGGAGCACCCGTGCTCATCGCGCTGGTGCGCCGGGCGAGAGCGAGCAGCCTGTGAGCCTCGTCATCCGCCGGGGACCGGTGTCGCTGCGCTTCCGCGTGCGCACGCTCACGACGGGGGTCGTCGTCGCCGTGGTCGCGGCGATCCTCGCGGTCCTCGCCCTCTGTCTCGGCGACCTGCCCCTCACCCCTACCCAGGTCGGGGGCGCCCTTCTCGGCGCTGACCACGGCTTCACGGCGACCGTCGTCCGCGAGTGGCGGCTTCCGCGCGTGCTCGCCGCTCTCGTCTTCGGCGCCGCTCTGGGCGTGTCGGGAGCGGTCTTCCAGTCGCTCACGAGGAACCCGCTCGCCAGCCCCGACGTCATCGGGCTGTCGGCCGGCTCCTACGCCGGCGGGTTGAGCGCGATCATTCTCTTCGGCGCGGCGGCGGGCAGCGGTCCCGTCTCCGCGGGGGCGATCGTGGGAGGCCTCGCCGCCGCGGCACTGGTGTACGCGCTCGCCTACCGGCGCGGCATCCAGGGCTTCCGTCTGATCGTCGTCGGAATCGGTGTCTCGGCGATGCTCCAAGCACTCAGCACCTACCTCGTGCTGCGAGCCAAGATCGAAGTGGCGATGGTCGCCGCCGTGTGGGGCGCGGGCTCGCTGTCGCCGGTCGGATGGGGGCAGTTCCTCCCCGCCGCCGCGGTGATCGCGGTCTCCCTCGCTGCCCTCGCCGTCTTCACCGGTGCCCTTTCGCGCCTCGAACTCGGCGACGATGCGGCGCGGGCGCTCGGCATCCGCGTCGAGAGGTCCCGGCTCGGTCTGGTCGTCTGCGCCGTCGCCCTGACCGCGGTGGTCACCGCGGCCGCCGGCCCCATCGCTTTCGTCGCCCTCGCCGCACCGCAGATCGCACGGCGGCTGGCCCGGACGGCCGGCATCGCCCTCGCGCCGTCGGCGCTCGTCGGGGCGGTCGTGCTCCTGGCATCCGACATCGTCGCTCAGCACACGCTGCCCACGCCGCTTCCCGTGGGCCTGGTCACCGTCGTCGTCGGCGGCCTCTACCTCGTCTGGCTCCTCATCCACGAAACCCGGAGACGCGCATGACCGCTCCCGTCCGCCTCGCCGCTCATGATCTGACCATCGGCTACGACCGCCGCATCATCTCGGAAAAGCTGTCGGTCGCCATTCCCGACGGCTCCTTCACCGTTATCGTGGGCGCCAACGCGAGCGGCAAGTCGACGCTGTTGCGCGCTCTCGCCCGCCTCCTCTCACCCGTATCGGGCGAGGTGCGGCTCGACGAACGTCCGTTGGGGGAATACCAACCCAAAGAGCTCGCGCGCGCCGTGGGCCTGCTTCCGCAGACGTCTCTCGCTCCCGACGGCATTACGGTCATCGACCTGGTTGCCCGCGGACGGTACCCCCACCAGGGGTTTCTGCGGCAGTGGTCCGTCGACGACGAGGCGGCGGTGCGGCAAGCTCTGGATGCCACCGGCACGGCGGATCTGTCGGGACGTCTCGTCGCGGAGCTGTCGGGCGGCCAGCGCCAACGGGTCTGGATCGCCATGGCGCTGGCGCAGCAGACGCCGATCCTGCTGCTCGACGAACCCACGACCTTCCTCGACATCGCCCACCAGATCGAGCTCATGGAGCTGCTCACCGACCTGAACGAGCAGGGCCGCACGCTCGTGGCGGTACTGCACGACCTGAACCAGGCGGCGCGATACGGGAGCCACCTCATCGCCGTGAAAGATGGGCGGATCGTCGCCGAAGGCGCCCCGGCCGACATCGTGACGGCCGAGATGGTCGAGGACGTCTTCGGTCTGCGCTGCGTGGTGACCCCCGACCCCGTCTCGGGGACGCCCGCGGTCTCGGCCCTCGGTCGAGACCGGGCGGTCCGTCCGTGAAGATGCTGCTCCAGGCTCCCGCCGACCCCGTTCGCACCCGAGATCTGTCGGTCACCGATCGAACGACCCCGCGCTCGCTGGCGCTGCGGGCGATGGGCGCCGCGCCGCGCTACACCGTTCCGGCCGCCGTGCTCTCGATCACCCACCAGGTGGGCGAAGCCCTCGTCCCCATCGTCATGGGGCTCGCGATCGAACGCGCGGTCACGACCGGCGATCCCGCTCAGCTCCTGCTGTGGCTCGGTGTGCTCGCGGCCGACTTCGTCCTGCTGTCCTTCTCCTGGCGTTTCGGATCGCGTCTCGCGGAACTGGGCATGCTGGCCGTCCAACACCGTCTCCGCATCACCGTCGCGACCCACCTTCTCGGGCGACCACCACGACCGGGGCGTCCGTCGGAGCAGCCGGGTGTCGCCCTCTCGATCGCCACGTCCGACGCCAACAGGCTCGCGGAGGCCGTGGAGATCGGCGTCTACCCCGTGGGCCAGCTCGCCGCGGTACTCTTCGGCGGAGCCGTGCTCGTCACCGTCTCGTGGCCGCTGGGCCTCGCCGTCCTGCTCGGCGCGCCGATCCTGCTGTGGGTCACGGAGCGCGCGGGCCGACGACTGCGCGACCGCAGCGGTGAGGAGCAGGAAGCCGCGGCCGCTGCGGCGGGTCGGGCCGCCGACCTCATGAGCGGATACCGCGTGATCCGCGGCATCGGCGCCGAAGCCGAGGCGAGCCGCCGCTACCGTCGCGCCAGCCGTGACGCCCTCACCGATACCATGCGCGCCCGACGTGCCGAGGGGGTCTTCGGCGGGGCCATGAGCGTCGTCACGGGACTGTTCCTCACCGCCGTCGCGGTCGCCGCGGCGCTGCTCACGCTGTCGGGAAGCCTCGGCCTCGGCGAGTTCATCGCGGTCGTGGGACTCGCGCAGTTCCTCCTCGAGCCGCTGCGCGCGCTCGCGCTGTACACCGGAGCGTGGTGGGCGTCGGCGACGGCCTCTGCGGCGCGGGTGCTCGATGTCCTCCGCGACGCCGAACCTGTCGCGGTCGTCGCGCCGCCGAGCCCGGCGGCACAGCGGGCGCCGGAGATCCGGCCCGGAGAGTTCGTGGTCGTCGCGTGCGGCGGCGACCGGGCCGCCGAGGTGACCGCGGCCCTGCGGGCACGGCATCCCGAAGCCCTCCATGCTCCGCACGCTGCGCACCTGTTCACCGGGACGGTCGCCGACAACGTCACCCCGCCGGATGATGCCACAGCCCTGTCAGCGGCCCTTCACGCCGCCGTGTGCGACGAACTCGCCACCGCGCTTCCCGCCGGACTCGACAGCCGCGTCGGCGAGAACGGCAGCGCGCTCTCGGGCGGTCAGCGTCAACGGGTCGCCCTCGCGCGCGCTCTCGCGCATGACCCCGAACTGCTGGTGCTGCACGATCCGACCACCGCCGTCGACGCCGTCACCGAAGCGCGAATCGCCGAGCGGGTCCGCGAGATGCGGCGTCATCGGCGCACCGTCGTCATCACACGCGCACCGGCCTTCGCCGCCATCGCGGATCGCGTGATCCGCATGCCCGAGGGAGCGGACGAATGAGTGTCGCCCTCCCGCTCGCGTCGGCCCGGGAGGTCGCGCACGAACTCCGGAGGTCCCTTCCGCGTGGATGGTGGCGTCTGCCGTCGCTCATCGTGGTCGTGCTCGCGGCTGCGGCGTCGGGAGTGGTGGGCCCGCTCGCCCTCGGGGTCGTCGTGGACGCGATCGGCGCGGGCGAGGACGCACCGCCGCTCGCGTGGACGCTCGCCGCCGTGATGGCCGGCGCGGTCGTGACCGGGGCCGTGCTCACCGCCGTCGGTATGGTCTCGGCCTCGCAGCTGTTCGAGACCGCTCTCGCCGACCTCCGTGAGCGGATGGTCGACACCGCCCTGCACCTGCCTCCGGCTCGCGTCGAGCGCGCCGGCACCGGCGATCTGATCGCCCGTGCCGGCGACGATGTCGCCCAGGTGTCGGATGCCATCCCCCGCGTCGTCCCGGCCCTCGTCGGTGCCGCGTTCACGATCGCCGTCACCGTCGTCGGCATGGCGGTCATCGATCCCTGGTACGCGGTGGCGTTGGTGGCCATCACGCCCCTGCACGTGTTCGCGGTGCGTCGCTATCTGCGTCACGCCCCCGGCGTCTACGCGGCGGAGCGCGCCGCGATGGCCGAGCGCGCACAGCATCTCCTCGACACGCTGCGCGGGCTGGAGACCGTCCGCGCCTACCGCACGGCCCCCTCGCACCTGGACCGTATCTCGACCGCGTCGTGGGCCGTCGTGCGGTGGAGCATGCGCGCACGCGGAATCCAGAACCTGTTCTTCGCCCGGCTGAACGCGGCGGAGTTCCTCGGCATGGCGGGTCTGCTCGTCGTGGGGTTCATCCTCGTCGCGAACGGGCACGGCAGTGTGGGTGGGACCACCGCCGCCATGCTGCTGTTCCTCCGCCTGTTCGGGCCGATCAACGAGCTGCTCTTCGTCGTCGACGACCTGCAGTCGGCCCTGGCGTCGCTCTCTCGCATCGTCGGCGTCATCCGTACGGCGGCGCCTCGGGATGCCGCGGGCGAACCGTCGCGCGAGCACAACGCGGTCGAGCCGCGCGACATCGAACCACGCGACATCGAACCGCGCGACGTCGACCTGCGCGGCATCACTCACGCGTACGAGGCCAATCACGCCGTGCTGAACGACGTGTCACTGCGGATCGCGGCAGGCGAGAGCGTGGCGGTGGTCGGAGCGTCGGGTGCGGGGAAATCCACGCTCGCCGCGATCGCGGCCGGCGTTCACGATCCCCTCGTCGGCCAGGTCGACCGACCGCGATCCGTCGCCCTCGTCACGCAGGAGGTACATGTCTTCGACGCCGACCTCCGCGACAATCTCACCCTCGCGGCCCCGCAGGCGACCGACGACGAGGTGCGTGCCGCCTTGCGGCGCGTGGGCGGCGAGAGCATCGCCGCGCGCCTGACCCGCGGCCTCGATGAACCGGTCGGGGCATCGGGCACTCCCCTCTCGCCCTCCGAGGCCCAGCATCTCGCGCTGGCGCGCGTGCTGCTCGCCGACCCCGCGTTCGTCGTGCTCGACGAGGCCACGGCCGAGGCCGGCTCCGCCGAGGCCGGACGGCTCGAGGACGCGGCCCTGGCGGCGATCGAGGGCCGGACCGCTCTGGTCGTCGCGCATCGGCTCAGCCAGGCCGCGGCCTCGAACCGTGTCGTCCTGCTCGACGCGGGTCGTGTGCGCGAGGAGGGCACTCACGACGACCTCCGCACCGCGGGCGGGGCCTACGCGCGCCTGTGGGACGCGTGGAGTCGTTCGCGCTGAATCAGGGCGCGAGCCGCTCTGCCGCCGCGGCGATCCGCTCATCGGTCGCGGTCAGCGAGAACCGGACGTGGTTCGGGAAGTGCGTGCCGTAGAAGTGCCCCGGGCCGACGAGGATGCCGAGGTCGGCGAGCCGCCCCACGCTCTCCCACGCGTCGCGCCCCTCGGTGGCCCACAGGTACAGACCGGCCTCGCTGCGGTCGACGGTGAAGCCGGCCGCCTCGACCGCGGGCTTCAGCACGGCCCGACGACGGGCGTACCGTTCGCGTTGCTCCGCGACGTGCGCGTCGTCGCCGAGAGCCACGGTCATCGCGCGCTGCACGGGAGCGGGAGGCATGAGGCCGAGGTGCTTGCGTCCGGTGAGCAGTCGCGCGACGAGCGCGGCGTCACCGGCCAGGAACGCCGCGCGGTACCCGGCGAGGTTCGACTGCTTGCTCAGCGAGTACACCGACAGCACGTCGGTGAGGTCGTCGCCGACCACGGCGGGATCGAGCACGCTCGGCACGCGCTCGACGTCCCAGGGAGCGTCCCACCCGAGTTCGGCGTAGCACTCGTCCGACGCCAGAACGGCTCCGAGCTCTCGCGCCCGGGACACGGCATCCGTCATCTCGGCCACCGACAGGACGCGGCCGTCGGGGTTTCCCGGCGAGTTGACCCAGACGAGCCTCGTGTTCGCGGGCCAGTCGGCCGGATCATCGGATGCCACCGCCTCGGCGCCCACGAGACGGGCACCCACCTCGTAGGTCGGGTACGCCGCGCGCGGGTGCACCACGACGTCGCCGGGGCCGAGGCCCAGGAGCAGAGGGAGCAACGCGACGAGCTCTTTCGAGCCGACGGTGGGCAGGACGTTCGCGGCTGTCAGGCCCGGAACGCCGCGTCGACGGGCGTACCAGTCGGCGATCGCCTCACGCAAAGCGGGCGTTCCTGCGGTCTGGGGATACGCGTGCGCGTCGGTCGCGTCGGCGAGAGCCTCGGCGACCACGGCGGGCGTCGGGTCGACGGGCGAGCCGATCGACAGGTCGACGATGCCGGCGGGGTGACGCCTCGCGCGCTCCGCGTAGGGGGCGACGGCGTCCCAGGGGTAGTCGGCGAGGTCGGCGACGCCCACGGGTCAGTGGCTCTGCGGGGGAAGAGCGGTGATGACGGGGTGGTCCTTGGCGATCACGCCGACCTTGGCGGCACCGCCGGGCGAGCCGATGTCGTCGAAGAACTCGACGTTCGCCTTGTAGTAGTCGGACCACTCTTCGGGCAGGTCGTCTTCGTAGTAGATCGCCTCGACCGGGCACACCGGTTCGCACGCACCGCAGTCGACGCATTCGTCGGGGTGGATGTAGAGCGACCGCTCGCCTTCGTAGATGCAGTCGACCGGACACTCGTCGATGCAGGCGCGGTCTTTGACATCGACACACGGGAGGGCGATCACGTAAGTCACGGGACCAGTCTAATCGCGCTCACCGGAAGGGCTTCGCCGCGCGCCGTCGGGCGTATGATCCCCGGCGTCAGCGGACGTGTGCGGGGGCGTCCGCCTCGGCGTTCGCGCTCGTCCCTTGCGGCAGATGCGAGAACGACGGCCAGAACGCCACGAAGACCATCAGCGCGGGGCCGACGATCGTCCACACCACCGGGATCCACTCCATCCCGGGGCTGGGGGCGGCCACGATCGCCGATCCACCGGGGCCGGGCTGAGAGAAGACGTAGGTCGCGAGCGAGATGCCGAGCCCGCCCGCGAGGGCGTTGACGCGGTCGCCCGTCAGCGTGCGCAGCGCGACCAGTAGCGCGGCGCTGCCGATCGTCGCGAGAAGCAGTCCGAGCGGCACCGGCCCGAGACGGAAGGCCTGGCCGATCGTGCCCGCCGCGCCGTAGAAGGCGCCGATGAGCAGCGCAACGACCCAGCCGACGACGCGCAGGATGCCAGAGCTCATCGGGTCAGTCTAGGCGCGGGTCGCTATGCGGCAGCGGAGAACCGGCATCAGGCCGCCCACCCCCACAGGCGCAGGAGGGCAGCGGTGAGCGCGGCGGCTGCCACCACGACCAGGAACGGTGCGCGCGCCCACAGCAGCAGCGCCGCCACCCCGACCGCCGGCACCCGCGCGTCGACGACGATCGCGGCACCCGCGCCGAGCGTCTGGACCATCACGAGCGCCGAGAGCAACGCCACCGTGAGCAGGTCGGCGATCCGCGCCGGCCGCGGGGCCTCGAGCCACCGGGCGGGAAGGAGATAGCCCACCGCCTTCAGCGCGAGGCAGAGGACGGATGCCAGGAGCACGGCGGTCCACAGGGTCATGGCATGCCCTTCTGCTCGGCGACGTCGACGGGTTCGGGTGCGGGCGGGCGCGGATCGAAGAGCCCCACGACCACGGCGACCCCGGCGGCGGCGATCACCGGGATGCCCGGCATCAGCGCCGGGGTCAGCAGCGCCGCGACGACGGCGGCCCCCGCCGCGACCGCGAGCGGCTGACGACCGCGAAGTCGGGGCCACAGGAGGGCGAGGAAGGCGGCGGCAGCAGCCGCATCGAGCCCGTACGCGCGGGGGTCGCCCAGCACGTCGCCGAGCAGCGCCCCCAGGAGCGTCGACAGGTTCCAGCCGACCCAGATCGCCACGCCGGTCACCCAGAAGCCCGCCTGCCGCGCCCGAGGCTCGTCCTGCGCGAGCCCGACCGCGACCGACTCGTCGATCGTGAAGGGCGTCGCGGCGGCCTTGCGCCAGAACCCGCCGGCGACGATCGGGGCCATGCGCATCGCGTAGGCCGCGTTGCGCACGCCGAGGAGGGCCGCCGAAGCGATCGCGGCGGGGGCGGCGGCGAGTCCCCCGGCCGCTATCACGCCGACGAAGGCGAACTGCGAGCCGCCGGTGAACATCAGGAGGCTCAGCACGCACGTCTGCCAGACATCGAGCCCGGATGCCACGGCCAGCGCCCCGAAAGAGATGCCGTACGCGCTGGTCGCCAGGGCGACGGCGAGGCCCTGTCGGGCGGCGACACCCTCGGGTGTTCGCGATAACGAACGCATGGACATCATGCTGAACGATGCTCGTTCGTTCGTCAAGTCGAACGATCGGCGAGCATAATGAACACATGAGTGATCTCGGCGACCGCATCGCGGCGAGCCTGCGGCGCGAACGCGAGCGTCGCGACCTCAGCGTCTCGGAGCTCGCGCGCCGCGCAGGCGTCGCGAAAGCCACCGTCTCCCAGCTCGAGAACGGCGGCGGCAATCCCAGCGTCGAGACGCTGTGGGCCCTGGCTTCGGCGCTCGAGGTCCCCTTCGCGGTCCTCGTCGACGAGGGCGTCCGCTCCCCCACGCTGATCCGCGCCGGAGAAGCGGCCACGGCCGTGCCCTCGGCGGCATCCGAGTATCTCGCCGTTCTCCTGTCGGCGAGTCCACCGCACGCGCGCCGCGACATCTACCTGTTGAGCGCCGAACCCGGGACCCCGCGTGTCTCAGAGCCGCACCCGCGGGGCACGGTCGAGCATCTCGTGATGGTCACCGGCCGCGGGCGCGTCGGTCCCGCCGACGACCCGTACGAGCTGTCCCCCGGCGACTACCTCTCGTATCCCGGCGACGCCCCGCACGTGTTCGAGGCACTGACCCCCGGGATGAGCGCGGTCTGCGTGGTCGAGTCGCACTGACCCGGGGTCCCCCGACGTCCTCGCTGACTTGCGCCGAATGCACGCCCGAACGGCCTCACGGTCAGCATTCGACGGACGTCATCGGGTGCCCATCGCGCCGCCGCGCCGCGCGGCGTAGTGTTCGGGGCATGTCCCGCGTCTTCGACATGACCTTCTCCTCCGTCTACCCGCTGTACGTGACGAAGGTCGAGCGCAAGGGGCGGACGAAGGACGAACTGGATGCCGTGATCCGCTGGCTCACCGGATTCGACGAGGCCGCGGTCACCCGGCACGCCGAAGGCACCACGACTCTCCGCGAATTCTTCGGCGAGGCGACGCTCAACCCGCGGGCGGATCAGGTCACGGGGGTCGTCTGCGGCATCCGCGTCGAGCAGATCGACGACCCGTTGATGTACCGCATCCGCCTCCTCGACAAGCTCGTCGACGAGCTCGCGAAGGGGCGCCCCCTCGCGAAGGTGCTCCGGGAACAGGCACCCACTCCCGCCGCCTGAGGGGGTCTCGCCCCACCGCTCACGACGGAGGACCCTGAGCCCGTCGAAGGACCCGGCCGCCCTCATCGCCGCGCGCGGGAGGACCCTGAGCCCGTCGAAGGACCCGGCCGCCCTCATCGCCGCGCGCGGGAGGACCCTGAGCCCGTCGAAGGGTCCGGTGGCTTCGACAGGCTCAGCCACCTGCGCGGCGAAACAG
>NZ_JARHXC010000086.1:0-23573 GCF_029222405.1 Microbacterium sp. Kw_RZR3
CCGCCTGACGGCACAGACCGTCGCCCGGGACTCCGCGCGACGGTACGCCCGGGCGCCCGCAGCGCAAGCGGCGCCGTCGCGAATGTCGGAGGTCTCCGCCACACTGGGACGATCCCGAGGAGGCGCCCATGACCGACCCCGACGCCCACGACGTCATCCGCGTGCGCGGTGCCCGCGAGAACAACCTGCAGAACGTCGACCTCGACGTTCCCAAGCGCCGGCTCACGGTCTTCACCGGTGTCAGCGGCTCGGGCAAGTCGTCGCTCGTCTTCGGCACGATCGCCGCCGAGTCGCAGCGGCTCATCAACGAGACGTACCCCACCTTCGTTCAGCAGTTCATGGGGCAGCTCTCCCGCCCCGACGTCGACGCGCTCGAGAATCTCAGCGCCACGATCCGTGTCGACCAGGAGCGCATGGCCGCCAACGCCCGGTCGACGGTCGGTACGGCCACCGACGTGCACGCCATGTTGCGCGTGCTGTTCAGCCGGCTCGGTCAGCCTCACGTCGGGTCTTCTCAGGCGTTCTCCTTCAACGTCCCCTCGATCTCGGGGGCCGGTGCCGTCACGATCGCCACCGGGGCGCGAAAGGGGCAAAAGGAGCGGCGCTCGTTCGAGATCACGGGCGGGATGTGCCCCGACTGCGAGGGTCTCGGTCACGTCAGCGACATCGACATCTCGCAGCTCCTCGACGAAACGAAGTCGCTGAACGGCGGAGCGATCACCGTGCCCGGTTACACGGCCGACGGTTGGATGGTCCGGGTCTTCAGCGAGTCGGGCTTCTTCGACGGCGACAAACCCGTCTCAGAGTTCACCGCCGAAGAACGCCACGACCTGCTCTACAAAGAGCAGACGAAGGTGCGCATCGCGAACACCAACATGACCTACGAGGGGCTCGTTCCCAAGGTCACCAAGAGCATGCTGCAGAAAGACCGTGACGCCCTTCAGCCTCACATCCGTGCGTTCGTCGATCGCGCCGTCACCTTCATCGCCTGTCCGGCGTGCGGGGGAACCCGTCTCAATGAGGGCGCACGGTCGTCGCGCATCGGCGGGGTGAACATCGCGGATGCCGCCGCCATGCAGATCACCGACCTCGCCGCCTGGGTGCGCACGGTCGACGATCCCTCGGTGGCTCCGCTCGTGCAGGGACTCCGCGACACGCTCGACGCGTTCGTCCATATCGGGCTCGGATACCTCTCGCTCGACCGTGCCAGCGGCACCCTGTCAGGCGGTGAGGCGCAGCGCACCAAGATGATCCGCCACCTCGGCTCGAGCCTCACCGACATCACCTACGTCTTCGACGAGCCCACGGCGGGTCTTCACCCGCACGACATCCAGCGGATGAACGAAACCCTCCTGCAGCTGCGTGACAAAGGCAACACGGTGCTCGTCGTGGAGCACAAGCCCGAGGTGATCGACATCGCCGATCACGTCGTCGACCTCGGCCCTCGCGCGGGACGCGACGGCGGAACCGTGCAGTACGAGGGTGATGTCGCCGGCCTCCGCGCTTCTCGCACCCTCACGGGTCGCTTCCTCGACCACCGGGCCGAGCTCAAGAGCGCGGTGCGTTCCGCCACCGGCGCACTCCCGATCCGCGGGGCGACCCGGCACAACCTCCGCGACATCGACGTCGACGTCCCCCTGGGGGTGCTCACCGTCGTCACGGGGGTCGCCGGATCCGGCAAGTCGTCCCTCATCCACGGCGCACTCCCCGCCTTCGACGACGTGGTGGTCGTCGACCAGACGCCCATCAAGGGCTCGCGCCGCAGCAGCCCCGCCACCTACACGGGCATCCTCGACGCGGTCCGCGCCGCCTTCGCGAAGGCGAACGGCGTGAAGCCCGCCCTGTTCAGCGCGAACTCCGAAGGGGCCTGCGCCGCCTGCAAGGGTCTCGGCGTGATCGTCACGCAGCTCGGCTTCCAATCGACCGTCGAAACGGACTGCGAGCTGTGCGGCGGGAGCGGCTTCTCCGACGAGGTGCTCGAGTACACACTCCACGGCAAGAACATCGCCGAGGTCCTGGCGATGTCGGTGTCCGAGGCATCCGCGTTCCTCACCACCGGGCCTGCGGTCGCGGTCCTCGGCCGACTCGTCGATGTCGGGCTCGGGTATCTCACGCTCGGCCAGGCGCTGAACACCCTCTCGGGCGGCGAGCGGCAGCGACTCAAGCTCGCCATCTCGATGGCGAAGTCCGGGGCGGTGTACGTCCTCGATGAGCCGACGACGGGCCTGCACCTCGCCGACGTCGACAATCTGCTGGGTCTGCTCGACCGACTCGTGGATGCCGGAAACACGGTCGTCGTGATCGAGCACCACCAAGCGGTCATGGCGCACGCCGACTGGATCATCGATCTCGGACCCGGGGCCGGCCATGACGGCGGACGGGTAGTCTTCGAGGGCACCCCCGCCGATCTCGTCGCCGCCCGCTCCACCCTCACGGGCGAACATCTCGCCCGCTACGTGGGGGCCTGAACCGCCGTCAGAAACCCGGAACGGACGTCAGAGGGGTGCGACCGCATCGTGCAGGTGACGCTCCCCGTGCGAGAGGACCTTCACCATCACGCCCCGTTGGCGGAGCTCGGCGACCGCCCGCGTCTCGTCGTCGCGCGTCACCCCGAGAGAGCGAGCGCTCGTCACGACGAGCACGTCACCGCGCGTCAGCGTGCTGAAGAACCGGTCCAGGCGCGCTGCCCACCCCTCGAGCGTTTCGGGGGCCGGGTGCCGGAAGCCCTCGATCGGCACGCCGAAACGGGTGAGGTCATCGCGCTGCTGGACGACACTGGGCATCCCGGGTCGCGAGACCACCAAACCCACGAGGCGCGACCCGGCCGGGCGGGCGCGCCACCAGTCGCGGTCGCTCTGCAGCTCGGTGAAGCACTTCGGACACTCAGCCGCGGCGTGCGCGATGGGCACGGCGCCGGTCCCGGCGGCATCCGCGGGTGACGTCGTCGTCGGGATCGGATCGCTCATGGAAACCTCCGCTTCCATTGTGCCGCACGCGGCGTCCGGCGCGGAGCGCACACCGCCTCCCGTGCCCACCGCATTCCGGGGACACCGCGCTGTGCGTCCCGCGCAAAGTCCCGGGCGTCGCCCAGGACCACGCGGGGCGCCGCGCTCAGCCCGCGCCGCGCTCAGCCCTCGCCGCGCCGCGCTCAGCCCGCGCCGCGGCGCGCCCGACCGCCTCGAGCGCCCACCAGCCACCCGTCAGTCGTCGTCCTCGTCGTCGATGCGCAACTCGAGGCTGATCTGGTCGGCGTCGAGCTCGGCGAGGGCGTGGCGCAGGGCGGCCGTGCTGTAGCGGCCGTCGTTCGCGAGATCGTTCAGGCGGTCGCGCATCACCTCGATCGACGCGAGGCGCAACTGCAGCAGGTCCCGCACGCGCGCTGTCGCTTCCTCGTCGGGCGGCTCGGTCAGTCGCGATCCCGCTCGGTCGATGATCGCGGCGGGGAAGCTCTCACCGTCCCGTCGGGTGAGCGAACCCGAGCGCAGCGCCGAGACCGCGGCATCCCGAAGCTCCGCGTCGAGCGCTCGTTGCTCCTCGCGCGACGGCCCTTCGCCGCCCTCGCCTCCCAGGCCTACTGCCCGCACGACCGCGGGGAGTGTGACGCCTTGCAGGACGAGGCTCAGCAGCGCGACGAGGAACGCCACGAAGATGAGCAGCGGTCGGTCGGTCACCCCGTCGCGCGGGAGAGTCTGCGCGGCGGCGAGCGTGACGACGCCGCGCATCCCGGCCCACACGATCACGACGCCGTGTCGCCAGCCCAGGGGCGTGTCGCGGTAGTAGTCGAGGTCGGCGACCGTGCGGGCGATGCGCGAGCGCATCCAGCCGATTCGCCGGGCCGCGCGGGCGGGGTCGTCGGCCCGGCCCGAGAGGCTCGCGGGGTCGTTGCGATACGCGTCTTCGAAGCGGTCGAGTCGTTGCTGGGCGGCATCCACGCGCCATCGATGGCGTGCCAGGTCGCGGCTGCGTCGACCCTGCACCCAGATCAGACCCGTGACGTACACGGCGCGGACCGCCAGGGCGATCCCGAGGGCCGACAGCGCCAGCCACGCGCCGTGCCACAGACCCTCGTTCTCGCGCAGGTTGCTGATGACGATGTCTTTCAGCTCGAGGCCGAAGACGAGGAACACTCCGCCCTCGAGGAGCAGCTCGATCGTGCGCCAGTTGACGCGGTCGCTCAGTCGTTGTTCCGGCGTGAACCGTCGCGCGGCGCCCTGGCCGGTCACGATCCCCGCGACGACCGCCGCGACCAGTCCCGATCCGCCGAAGTGCTCCGTCGGCAGATAGGCGATGAACGGCACGGTGAAGCTGAGCGCGGTGTTGGCCGCCGAGTTCGTCACCCGCTCTCGCAGGCGCAGGTTGCCCCACCCGACGACCGCGCCGAATAGCAGGGCGAGGAAGACACCCCATGCGAAGTTGCCGACGGCGTCGCCGAAGGCGAATCCGGATGCCAGAGCCGCCACCGCGGTGCGCAGCAGCACCAGCGCGGTGGCGTCGTTGAGGAGGCTCTCGCCCTCGAGGGTGGTGACGACGCGTGGCGCGATCCCGAGTCGTTTCGCGATCGAGGTGGCGACGGCATCCGTGGGGCTGAGGATCGCGCCGAGGGCGATGCCGAGGGCGAGACCGACGCCGGGGATGACCGCCCAGAAGAAGAGTCCGAGCACCACCGAGCTCAGCACGACGAGGAGGACCGAGAGCCCCGCGATCGGGACAAAATCGCGGCGGAACTCGATGGCCGGCAACTGCACCGCCGCCGAGTACAGCAGCGGCGGGAGGACCCCGACCAGGATGACCTCGGGGTCGAGGACGAACGGCGGGAAGAACGGCAGCAGGCTCACCCCGAGCCCGATCGCCATGAGCACCAGCGGCCCGGCGACGTTGAAGCGCGGCGCGATCACCGTCACCAGCGCCACCACGACGACACCGGCCACCACGATCAAGAGGGGTTCGGTCACTGTTCGAGGCTAGTCCTCGGTTCTTCTGGCATCGCCTCTCGCTCTCTGTCCTGGCGTATGCCCCCGATGTCCTGGCGTATGCCCGCGACGACGGGGTCTGCCCCGGGGTTCACGGACTGATCCCACGACAAGGGGTGTCCGGTCAGCGCGCCCGAGCCGTCGAGTCGCGCACGATCAGTTCCGGTGACGGAGCGGTCATCACCGGCTGGGCGTCGTGCCCGAGCGCCTGCAGGATCGCCGTCCCCGCGCGCTCTCCCAAGAGAGCGATGTCGCGGGCCATCGCGCTGAGCGACGGCACCGTCGAGCGGCACAGCACCGAATCGTCCCAGGCGAGCAGCGACAGCTCACCCGGCACGTCGACCCCGCGCGAGGTGAGAGCGGATGCCGCGGCCGCGGCCATCACGTCGTTGTCGAAGACGATCGCGGTCGGGGCGTTCGCGCCCGCCACCAGGCGATCGACGGCGGCGACGCCCCCGGCAGCGGTGAAGTCGCCGACCTCGATGCGGGCGTCGAGGCCCAGACGCGCCGCCACCGCCTCGAAGGCGTGCGTGCGGCGGATCGTGTGGGCGAGGTTGTCCGGGCCCGAGACCCGTCCGATGCGCGTGTGGCCGAGCTCGCGCAGGTACTCCACGGCGGTCTGCATGGGCCCTTCGTCGTCGACCCACACGACCGCGTGGTCGGGAGCGTCGTTGGGGTGGGCGAGGGCGACGCTCGCGAATCCGAGACGGTCGGCCAGCTCGAGCCGGGGGTCGTGCTGCTCGAGGATGTCGACCAGCACAACCCCCGCGACCCGACCCGACTGCGCCCAGCGTTGATACGCGTCGAGCTCTTCGTCGAGGTCGGGCACGACCTGCAGCACGAAGGGGCGACGGTGCTCGGTGAGCACCTCCTCGAGCCCGCTCATGAAGTCGCTGTAGAAGGCTTCGACGCCGAGCTGACGCACGGGGCGCCGGAGCACCAGGCCGACGGAGCGCCGCAGAGCGGAGGGGGGTGCGGGCTCGACCATCATCGTCGCCAGTATCGCCTATCTCGCGAGCGCGCGGGCGACCAGGTCGTTCGCGGAGCGCAGGACACCGGCTCGCGTGAAGGCCGCGGGGTCGATCCCCGCGGGGCCGCTCACCCGGAAGACGTGTCGTTCTCCGGCGGTCAGGGTCACCATGCCCGAATCCACTCGAGCGGCGGGGTCCACGAGGTCCACGAGGAGCGTGGCATCCTTCACCAGAGTCTCCGCGGTCAGCGTGACCTCGTAGCCGTCCGCGACGGCGCGCGCGTCCACCGCCGTCGCGTCGACGAGGGCGAGGGCGGTGTCCTCCACGAAGTAGTGCAGACCGCGCTCCCCCGAGGACGACTCGGCGACGAGCACTTCGCGCGACGGGTCGCCGGCTGCGGCCAGCGACGCGTCGATCGGTGCTGTCCAGGCCGAGCGCGCCGCCACCTCGAGATCGAGAGTGAGGGATGCCAGGACGGTGCCGTCGAGGCCCTCGCGGCGCAGTTCGACGCGGCCGGCGATCGCCTGGTCGCTGTCGTTGTGAAGGCTCACGCGCAGGCCGTCGCCGTCGAGTGCGGGCTGGATCGTCAGCAGTCGCGGCGCGGAGACGCGTCGCAGCTCGTACCAGAGGGGCTTGCGGTGACGGTGGCTGTCGACCGCGGCCCACGACACGACCGGCCAGCAGTCGTTGAGCTGCCACACGATCCACCCGCGGTTCAGGGGGAACAGCGAGCGGAACCACTCGATGCCGAACGAGACCGCCCGCGCCTGGTTCAACTGCATCGTCCAGTGCCAGTCGGCGTAGTCGCCGGGCGCCGGCAGGTGCGCACCCAGGCCCCGCTCGAGCTTGTCGTTGCCCTCGTTCGCCTTCTGGTGCGCGAGCATCTCGCGTCCGAAGGGGCTGCGGGGCTCGTCGCGCACGACGCTCTCGAGCGTCGAGAACGCGGGTGGGCCCTGGAATCCGAACTCCGAGACGAACCGGGGGTGGTAGGCGCGGTAGCCGTCGTAGTCGCGCGTGTTCCAGACGTCCCAGATGTGCATCGTTCCGTGGGCGTCGTCGTTGGGGTGGACGTACGAGCTGAACGAGAAGGGGCTCCCGTCCGAGTAGAAGGTCGTCGGTGCGAGCTCGGCGACGATGCGGGGGAAGAGGTCGCGATAGTAGCCCTCGCCCCACGTGCGCCCGTTCAAACGAGTGCGCCATTTCCAGTCGACGTAGCCCCAGATGTTCTCGTTGCCGCCGTTCCAGATCACGAGGCTCGGGTGGCTCGTCAGACGCGTGACGGCCTCCCGTGCCTCCGCCTCGAACTCGTCCCACAGCTCGGCATCCTCGGAGTACGCGGCGCACGCGAGCAGGAAGTCCTGCCAGACGAGGACGCCCTCGCGGTCGCAGATGTCGTAGAAATCGTCGCTCTCGTAGAGGCCGCCGCCCCACACGCGCAGCAGGTTCAGGCCCGCGTCCGTGGCATCCGCGATCGAGGCCGCGAGGCTCTCGGGCGTGATGCGGGTGACGAAGACGTCGTCGGGAATCCAGTTGGCCCCGTGCACGTACACGTCCCGGCCGTTGATGCGCACCGAGAACGGGCTGCCCTGGTCGTCGGGCGCGATGTCGACCTCGACGTGGCGGAATCCGATCGCTCGAGACCACCGGGTCGCTTCGTCGGCACCGTCGTCCACGCGCACGGTGAGGTCGTAGAGCCGTGCTTCGCCGTAGCCGCGCGGCCACCAAGGCTCGGCATCCGGGACATCGAGGTCGATCACGACGGGCTGACCCGGCCGTGCCTCGACTCGTGCGGAGGCTCCCGCGACCTCGATCTCGACCGAGACCGGCTCCTCGTCGTCGCCCTGCCACTCGAGGTCGACATTCGCGGTGAGGTGCGGGATGCCGTCGACGACATCGACCACCGGGCGCACCGCCGCGATGCGCACGTGCGCCCATTCCTGCAGGCCCAGGGGTCGCCAGATGCCGGCGGTGGCGAAGTCGGGACCCCAGTCCCAGCCGAAGTTGCAGGCGCTCTTGCGGATGGTGTTGAACGGGTGCGCGTACGAGTGGGGGCGTTCCCCGAGCACCTCCTCGCGCTCACGGGCGTACCGGACGGGGGAGCGGAAGTCGATCTCGACGCTGTTCTCCCCCTCGCGCAGCACCGCGGCCAGGTCGGCGCGGTAGCTGCGGTGCTGATTCACCGTCTCGAGCACGACCACGTCGTTGATGCGGACGGTCGCGACGGTGTCGAGTCCCTCCGCGACGAGGTCGACGCGCGCGTCATCGAGGGTGGGGTGCCACGAGAACGTCGATCGGTAACGCCAGTCCGATTCTCCGATCCACGCGAGCTCGGCTTCCTGCGCACCCGGGAAGGGATCAGCCATCAGACCGGCGGCGAGGAGGTCGGTGTGCACGACCCCGGGGGCGGTCGCCGGGATGCCGTCGTCGAGGGCCGCGTAGGCGTCCGGACGGTCTCCGCGCAGGAGGGTCAGGGTCCAGCCTTCGTCGAAGGGGTGGTACATCAGCGTCGGTGTTCCTTCCGGGAGAGGCCCGCCGTCACGCCCACGCGGATCCGGGTGGACGGTAGTATCAGAACGGTCACGGGTGTTATTCAACCTACTAAATTAAGCGGGTGAGAGAAAGTATGCCGGGAGAGACGACCGGCGTCTCCACGCCATCGCTGGTGCTCGACGTCATCCGCACGCGCGGTCCGATCAGCCGCATCGAGCTCGCCGCCGCGACGGGCCTCACCCCCGCGACGATGACGAACGCCGTGCGCCACCTGATCGACCAGAGGCTCGTCATGTCGGTGGGCCACAGCGAGTCCACCGGGGGGAAGCGCCGCGAGCTGCTCGACGTCAACCCGACGACGCGCTACGGCCTCGGGGTGCAGCTCGGCCCTGAATCGGTGCAGGTCGTCGTGGCCAACCTCTGGGGTGCCGTCGTCGGCCGCATCGGCGTGGCCGGCGCGGCGGACGCAGACCCGAACGACATCGTCGCCTCCGTGGCCGCAGCCGTCACCGAGCTGCTCGCGGCGACATCGCTGGGTGATGGACTCGTCGAGGGTCTGTGCGTCGCCGTGCCCGGGCCGCACGACGACGCGGGAGCGATCCTCGATACGCCCTCTCTCGCCGCGTTGGAGGGGTTCCCCCTCCGGTCCGCGCTGGAGGCGGCGACGGGCCTGGACGTCCGGCTCGAGAGCGCCGCACTCCTCGCCGCCGCCGGCGAAGTGTGGACGGGCGCGGCGGCCGACTCGCGCGCCCTGGCCGTCATCCATCTCGATGGGGAGCTCGGTGCGGGGATCGTCGTCGACGGGCGTCTCGTCCGCGGGTCGCGCGGACGCGCGGGCGACATCCGGCACCTTCCCATCGATCCGGCCGGCCCCCTGTGCCGCTGTGGTCAGCGGGGCTGCCTCGCCGTCGTGGGCACGCCCGACGCGATCGTGAAGAGCTACGTCGACGAAGCGGGAACCGCCCTGACCGCCGACCGCATCGCCGCGCGCGCGGGCACGGACCCCCTCGCCGCTCGGGCGATCGACGAGGCGGTGGCCGCTTTCAGCCGGGGAGTGGTCGCTTTCGCCGACGTGCTCGACCTCGAGCGGCTCGTGCTCTCGGGGAGCGGCTACGGCCGGCTTCTCGATCGCTACCTCGACGGCGTGCGTGACCACGCCCGCGCACTCGGCCGCACGAATCTTGTCGTCGCGGTCTCGGCGAACCAGCGAGACGCGGGCGCGGTCGCCGCCGCCGGTTCCGTTCTGCGCGACCACGTCGACGCGCGCTGACCCGAGCCGTGCCACCCGCGACCCTCGATCTCGTCGAGTGTCCAAGACACGCCGCAACCGCGCCCCCGGTTACGGCGTTTCGTGGACACTCGATGTCCAACCTCGCGGTGAGACCCGCCGCGCCGCGCCGGGAAGGGGCGGGCTCAGGCCTCGGCGCGTAACGCCTCGGCGACCGCCTCGAGGCCCGTGAGCACCTCGGCGAAGCTCGTCGACAGCGGTGACAGGCCGATGCGCAGTCCCCCCGGATCGCGGTAGTCGGGCAGGACGTCCTGCGTCCACAGGCGGGCGGTGACCGCGCGCATCGCCGGGTGCGAGAGCGTCACGTGCCCGCCCCGCTCCGCCGCGTCCCGCGGTGAGGCGACACGGACGTCGAGGGGAGCCAGGATGCCATCGCTCACGCGCAGAGCGAACTCGGTGAGCGCGACGGACTTCTCACGCACGGCGGCGATCCCCGCCGTTTCGAGGAGGTCGAGCGTGTCCTGCATCGCGATCATGCCGAGGATCGGCGGCGTCCCCGAGAGGAAGCGGCGCATCCCCGTCGCGGGCCGGTACTCGGGGCCCATCGAGAAGACGTCGGCCGCGCCCATCCACCCCTGCACGGGCTGGGTGAGGGTGTCGTGGTGACGTGCGGCGACATAGGCGAACGCGGGGGATCCGGGTCCGCCGTTGAGGTACTTGTACGTGCACCCGACCGCGAGATCGGCGCCCCACGTGTCGAGTTCGACCGGCACCGAACCCGCGGAGTGGCACAGGTCCCAGAGCACGAGGGCCCCGGCATCCTGGGCGATGCGCGTCAACCCGTCCCCGTCGGCGAGGAAGCCCGAGCGGTACGAGACGTGGCTGAGGAGCACCGCCGCCGTGCGAGGACCCACGACCTCGCGCAGGAGTGCCGGTTCGACGCCGCGCGTCGTGTCGACCTCGACCCACACCACGCGCGCTCCGCGCTCCGCGGCGATGCCCTCGACCAGGTACCGATCGGTTGGGAAGTCGTCGCGGCCGACGACGATCTCGACGCGGTCGGGGTCGGCGGCCATCTGCGCGTCCAGGGCGGCACGCAGGAGCTTGTAGAGGAGCACCGTCGTCGAATCGCCGATGACGGTCTGGCCTGCGGCAGCGCCCAGGGCTACGGCGCCGATGCGGTCACCGATCTCGAACGGCAGCTGCATCCAGGACTCGTCCCAGCCCCGGATGAGGCGACCGCCCCACTCGTCTTCGACGAAGCGCGCGAGACGCTCCGCGGTCGCCCGCGGAGGCCGCCCGAGGGAGTTGCCGTCGAAGTAGATCAGCGACGTCTCGGCGCCGACGAAGGCGTCGCGGTTCTGCGCGAGGGGGTCGGCGGCGTCGAGAGCTGCCGCCTCGGACGCGAAAGCGGCCGTCACATCCGTCGACAAGGGTCAGATCAGCGACAGTTCGCGCAGCTTCGCCTCGACGTCGGCGTTGCTCGGCTCGACGTGGTGGCTCGAGTCGGGGTACACCACGACCGGGATGCTCGTCCGGCCCGAGATCTCCTTCGCCACGTCGGCGGCGGCGGGGTCGGCCACGAGGTCGACGTACTCGTAGGCGATGCCGAGGTCGTCGAGCTGCTTCTTCGTGCGGATGCAATCGCGGCACCAGTCGGCGCCGAACATGCGGATGGGAGCGTCAGAGGACATGCCTCCAGGGTACGCCGGAGAGCGGGGCCGAAGGCGGCCGAGGAGTCAGGCCGCGAGTTCGTCCTCGAGGGGTTCGCGCACCGCGGCCACGGCGGGCGCGGCCTGAGCCTTCTTCGGCGCGTACACGACAAGGGCGTGGAACACGAAGCGGATGATGAACGCCGCGATGAGCGTGAGGGCCGCCGCGAGCACGCTCTGGATGTGCGCCTCGTTGACGAGCAGCCAGATGACCGGGATGCGCACGATCGCCTCGATGCCGTTGAACGTGAACGACTTGATGAAGCGGTGCCGCATGAGCCCCGACTCCTCGCGCATGTCGGCGAAGACGAGGTACTCGAGCGCGATGAAGTTGGCGATGATGGTCAGCACGCTCGCAATGACCGCGGCGACGAGGTACTGCACGCCGACGGTCTGCAGACCCCACATGATCGCGAGGTTTGCCACGGCTCCGAGGCCGCCGACGACGGCGAAGGCCGACATGCGGCCGAAGCGGAGCATGGTCAGTTGCGTGATGAAGCGCATGCCCTGGCTGAACGAGGCCTTGCTCTCGCCCGCGAAGCGGGGAGCGAAGTCGAACGGCACCTCGGCGACGCGCATCTGCTTGCGCGCGAGGATCTCGAGCAGGATCTTGAAGCCGCGCGGGCGCAGTTCCTCGATGTCGAGCGAGCGGCGGTCGATGAGGAAGAAGCCCGTCATCGGGTCGGAGCAGTTGTGCAGCTTCTTCGGGAACATCGCCTTGGTGAGCAGCGTCGAGGCGCGCGAGACCATCGTGCGCACGGCGTTCGCGAGGCCGTCGGAGGTGCCGCCGTCGACGTAGCGCGAGGCGACCACCACCTCTGCGTCGCCCACCTCGGCGCGCGCGAGCAGATCGGCGATGACCTCCGGCGGGTGCTGCAGGTCGCCGTCCATGACGACGCAGAAATCGGATGCCGCGGCCTTGATGCCCTCGACGACCGCGCCGCCGAGTCCGCCCTGGGGCGCATCGCGGTGGATCAGCCGCACCGGGACCGGCGCGTTCTGCGCGACACCGCGGATGATCTCGGGGGTGTCGTCGGTGGAGTCGTCGACGAAGATGATCTCGATGTCACGACCCGGGAGCGCGGCCGCCGTCCGTCGAACGAGTTCGGCGACGTTCGGACCTTCGTTGAAGGTCGGAACGATGACGGAAAGGATCATGGGCTCTCGCGTTTCAGAAGGGAAGCCAGGAAGACACAGCGTAGACCGGCCGACGCGTGCTCAACTTGGTATTGTGGATCAGTTACCTGGGAGGTAGCAGATGTTCACCCCCACTCCTCCCCGATAGGGTGCGCCCCGCCGATCAGCCGATGGCATCCTTCAGGTCGTCGACGGTCATCCCGTAGTTCATCCGGATGACCGGAAGAGCGAGCTTGTCGGTGCCGATGCGCACGTACCCGTTCTCGATGGTGCGCCCCAGTTCGAAGCCGGCTTTGCGCACCCCTTCCTTCGTCGTGTCGTTGTAGTGACCGAACGGGTACGCGACGACCTCTTTCGCCCCGAGGATCGTCGCGGACTGCTCGAGGTCGGCGGCGATCGTGTCGGCGTCGTCGTTCACCATCCGCCCCTTGCCGTTCTCGCCCGCGCGGTGCATGTCGTGCGTGTGGGAGCGCTGGAGCACGAAGCGGTTCGGGGTCGGCTCGGTGCGGGCCGAGGTGATGACGAACGATGTCGTGAGCAGGTGGCGCTTGTCGACGATGGGGGCGGCGAGTTCGAGCCACGTGCTGTCGGCGTCATCGTCGGTGATGATGACCGAGTGCTTGGGGAGGAACACCTTGCCGTCGATGAAGGCGCTGAGCTCATCCCAGGTGGGCAGGTAGAAGCCGCCCTCCTGGATGTAGGCCATTTGCGCGTCGAAGTCGCCGATGTAGGCGTAGTTGAGGCGCAGCCAGTTGTCTTCGCCCTCGGGCTTCGTCGTGAACTGGTGGTACATCAAGATCGGGATGCTGGCATCCTCGGCCGCGTTCGCGTCGGGCGTCGTCCAGCCGGCGTGCAACGTCTTCTCTTGCGCGGTGCATGTGACGAGGTCGGAACCGTTCACCCGGGCGGGAAGCGTCATGGCGGCGGCGTCCGCGGCGGTCTCGTACCAGCCGGCGAACACGCGACCGTCGGCCTGGGGGAGCGGCAGTGCCGCGTACAGCGTGTCCTGTGTCTGCAGCTGCGGAGCGAGAGCGATCCCGTCGCCCGCGAACGACACCGCGCACGCCTTTGGGTCGGTCGTCGTCGCCAGGAGCTGCTCCGATGCCGTCTTGGGCGTCGGCGTCGGGGTCGGGGTGTCTTCGACCGAGGGTGCGGTCGTGCCGTCGGCGGTGGGGGTCGATGCTCCACGGGTCAGGGCGAAGGCGGTCACTCCGCCCGCGATCAACACGATCGCCGTCGTGGCGGCGAGGGTTCGGCGGAGGCGCGTCCGACGCGTGGTGCGGCGGCGGTGCTGGGCGCGTGTCGTGGTCATGATCCCTCGGGTCTGGTGCGATCATCGCGATCCTAGCGGGACGTTTTGCGCACTCCCCGGACGGTCCTGCCGAATCGGTCGGGGTGAGCCGCGATGATGGAGGAATGATCCGCATCGGCATCGTCGGCACCAGCAGCATCTCCGAACGCTTCGCCGAGGCCGTCGACGTCGTCGACGGGGTCGAGGTGGGTCGCGTCGCCTCGCGCGATGAGGAGCGCGCACGCGCCTTCGCCGACAAGATCGGCGCCCCGGGCATCGCCCTCGGGCTCCGGGCTCTTCTCGATGCCGGTGACATCGACGCGGTGTACCTCGCGAGCCCGAACTCCGCGCACGTCGCGCAGGCGCAGACGGTTCTGGATGCCGGCATCCCGGCCCTCGTCGAGAAGCCGGCGACGCTGACCGCGCCGCAGTGGGAAGAGCTGGTCGGGCGCGCGGCCACGCGCGGCGTCGTGTTGCTGGAGGCGATGCGGACCGCGTACGACCCGGGCCTCGCGGCCGTTGCCGATGTGCTGCCGAAGCTCGGGACGGTGCGCCGGGTCTCGCTGCGCTACGAGAAGCGCTCGGCGCGCTACGACCACGTGCTCGCCGGCGAGCAGACGAACATCTTCGACCCGGCCCTCGGCGGCAGCGCGCTGCGCGACCTCGGTGTGTACCCCCTGCACGCGCTCGTCCAGCTCTTCGGCGTTCCGCGGGCGGTGCAGGGCGTCCGGATCGGCATCGCCTCGGGGACCGACGGGCTCGGGAGCGCCCTGGCTGCCTACGACGGATTCGTCGCCGACATCGCCTGGTCGAAGATCACCGACACCTCCCTGTCGAGCGAGATCCAGGGCGAGGACGCCTCGCTGCGGATCGACACGATCGACGCCCCACGCGTCCTCGAGTTCACGCCGCGCGGGGGAGACGCCGAGATCATCCGCGTCGAGGCGCACGAGAACGTCATGGTCGGCGAGGTCGAGCGCCTGCGCGACGCGATCGGCGGCGCCGACATCCGTGCGGACCAGGAGCGGACGACCGCCACGCTGCGTCTCGTCGATGCCTTGCTGGCCGAGCCGCTCCGCTGACGTTCACCTGCTGACGGTTCACCTGCTGTTCTCTCGGGGCCGATAGGACGGACCGATGCACAGAACCGGGAGCCCGTGGGAGGTGTTCCGGGCGTTCCTCCGCCTCGGTCTGACCTCGTTCGGTGGCCCCGTCGCGCACCTCGGGTACTTCCGCGACGATCTCGTCGTCCGCCGAAAGTGGATGGACGATCGCGCCTACGCGGATCTCGTCGCGCTGTGCCAGTTCCTCCCGGGGCCGGCATCGAGCCAGGTCGGCTTCGCGATGGGGCTGCAGCGCGCCGGGTTCCTCGGTGCGGTCGCGGCCTTCCTCGCGTTCACGCTCCCCTCGGCGGTGCTGCTCGTCGCCTTCGCCGGAGGGGCCGCGCTCTTCGGCGGACCGATCGGCGCCGGGGTGCTCGAGGGCCTCACGATCATCGCCGTCGCGATCGTCGCGCAGGCCGTGTGGGGGATGGCGCGAACTCTCACCCCCGACGCGACCCGCGCGGGCATCGCCGTCGTGGCGGCGGCTCTGGCCCTGCTCGCGCCGGGAGCCATCGGCCAGCTCGGGGCCCTCGGCGTCGGAGTCGTCGCCGGCCTGGTGCTCCTGCGCGGCGTGACCGAAGCAGCATCCGCACCGCTGCCCTCCTTCGGAGTCCCCCGGGCGGTGGCGATCGGATGCCTCGTGCTCGCGGGTGTGGGACTTCTCGGTCTCCCGGCGCTCGCCGCCGTCAGCGGTTCGGGCGCCCTCGCCCTCGCCGACGCCTTCTTCCGCTCGGGCGCCCTCGTCTTCGGTGGCGGTCACGTCGTGCTCCCGCTGCTGCAGGCGGAGGTCGTGCAGACGGGGTGGGTCTCGCCCGAGACATTCCTCGCCGGTTACGGGGCTGCGCAGGCCGTGCCCGGCCCGCTGTTCACGTTCGCCGCGTTCCTCGGCGCAGTGAGCACTGTCGGCCCCGGCGGGATCGCGGGTGCTGCGATCGCCCTGGCCGCGATCTTCCTCCCGGGCTTCCTCGTGCTGGTGGGCGTGCTGCCGTTCTGGGACGCCGTGCGCGAGAGGCCGCTCGTCCGCTCGGCGATGCGCGGGGCGAATGCCGCGGTCGTCGGCATTCTGGGCGCGGCTCTCTACACACCGGTGTTCACGACCGCGGTGACCGGACCCGCGCCGTTCCTGCTGGCACTGCTCGGATTCGTGCTGCTCACGCGATTCCGCGTGCCCGCGTGGGCGGTGGTGATCATCGGCGCCGTGGGCGGAGTGGCGATTCGACTGCTCACGTAGCAGATCGAGTCTCGGTGTCGGCATCCGTGACACCGCGTCTCGTCGGTGCCAGGATGGGCGCACGCCGCCCGGTTTCGAAGGAGAAGCCCGTGTTCCAGAGCCCGTACCCGCCCGTCGACATCCCCGACGACAGCATCTACGACGACCTGTTCGGCTCGCTCGTCGAGGCCGACCTGGACCGTGTCGCCCTGATCGACCCGGCGACCGGAGCCGAGACCACGTACCGATCGCTCCGCGCCCAGGTCGACGCCTTCGCGGGAGCGCTCGCCGCGCGCGGTGTCGACACCGAGACCGTCGTGGCTCTGCTCTGCCCGAACGTTCCCGCCTTCGCGACGGTGTTCCACGGCATCCTGCGCCTGGGCGCGATCGTCACGACGATCAACTCCCTCTACACGGCGCACGAGATCGAGAACCAGATCCAGGATGCCGCGGCCACCTGGCTCGTGACGGTGTCGCCGCTGCTCGGGCCGGCGGCCGAGGCGGCGCGGGCGGCGGGGATCCCCGACGAGCGTGTGATCGTCCTGGACGGAGCCGAGGGGCATCCCGACCTTCGGAGCCTGCTCGCGGAGGGGCGCACGCCGCCGGAGGTCCGCTTCGATCCGGCGACGCACGTGGCGGTGCTGCCGTACTCGTCGGGCACGACGGGGAACCCGAAGGGCGTCATGCTGACCCATCGCAATCTCGTCGCGAACGTCCACCAGTGTCGGGTCGTGATCGAGCTCCACCGCGATGACCGCGTGCTCGCGGTCCTGCCGTTCTTCCACATCTACGGCATGACGGTCCTGCTCGATCTGGCGTTGCGTCAGCGGGCGAGCCTCGTGACGATGCCGCGGTTCGATCTCGTCGAGTTCCTCCGGAACATCCAGGAGTACCGCTGCACGTTCCTCTTCATCGCCCCGCCGATCGCGGTCGCCCTCGCCAAGCACCCCGTGGTCGACGAGTTCGACACCTCGTCGGTCCGCACGGTCTTCTCGGGTGCCGCCCCTCTCGACGGCGAGACCGCCGAGGCCGCGGCCCGGCGGATGAGCGCCCGGATCCTGCAGGGATACGGCATGAGCGAGCTCAGCCCCGTTTCGCACGCCGTCCCCGAGGATCGTGTCGACATGCCGGCCAGCTCGGTCGGGGTGCTTCTGCCGAACACCGATGCCAAGCTCATCGACCCCGAGACGGGCGCCGAGATCGAGGTCCACGGCGACGACGGTCTCACCGCGCCGGGGGAGATCTGGGTGCGCGGCCCGAACGTCATGCTCGGTTACCTGAACCGCCCCGACGCGACGGCGGAGACCCTGGATGCCGACGGCTTCCTCCACACCGGCGACATCGGCGTGCACCACGTCAGCGGGTACTTCTCGATCGTCGACCGGCTCAAGGAGCTGATCAAATACAAGGGGTACCAGATCGCCCCGGCCGAGCTCGAGGCGCTGCTGCTGTCGCATCCGAGGATCATGGATGCCGCCGTCATCGGCGTGGACGACGACGACAAGCAGGAGATCCCCAAGGCTTTCGTCGTCGCCGCGCCGGACTCGGGGCTCACGGCCGACGAGGTGATGGCGTTCGTGGCCGCCGAGGTCGCGCCGCACAAGAAGGTGCGCCGCGTCGAGTTCATCGAGGCGATCCCGAAGTCGGCTTCGGGCAAGATCCTGCGGAAGGACCTTCGGGCGCGCGAGCGCGCGTAACCGCGCGAGAACACCGAAGGGCGAGGCATCTCAACGATGGCCTCGCCCTTCGGTGTGTGCGCTGCGCTTACGGCGCGATCAGGGCGCCGGTCTGCGCGGCCGATTCCTCGGCGCGCTTCTCTTCGTCGTCGCGACCGCGGCGTTCGTCCGCGGCCTCCTGCAGCGCCGACTTCGAGCGCAGCGGCGGCGTGCGGAAGAACAGCGACAGCACGAAGGCGAGCAGCACGACCGACATCGCCACCCAGTAGACCGTGACGGCCGAGGAGTTGAACCCGACGAGGATCGGCTTGGTCAGGCGCGGATCGGCGCCCACCAGGAACGACGTGTCGTCGAGGGTGGAGCTGCCGACCGCGGCGTTCTCGTTGCCGTCGGCGAACCGCTGCTCGAGCGTGGTGGCGGTGCTCTCGACGAAGGCCGCGCGTTGATCGGCGTTCGAGAAGTCGAGCGTCACGGTGCCGTCCGCCGCGATGCGGGCGAAGGGGGCCTGCTGGGTCACCGCCGCGAGCGCCTGCGCGACGGCGCTCTGCGTCGCGGTCGCTTGTGCCGCGGCGGGGATCTCTCCCGCGGCGACCTTCGCCGCCACAGCCTGGGTGGCGGCATCCGTCGCCTGCTGCACGGCCTGTTGCACCTGCGTCGTCGCGCCGTCGGTGATGCCCGAGATGATCGGCGCATAGACCGTCGACATGATCTTCTGGTTCGCTGGCGCCGAGGCCACGGTGGGGTCGAGCGCGGCATCCAATGCATCGGTCAGAGTGGCGCGGTCGGCGAACGAGCCCAGGATGTTCGTGGGCACGAGCGTGAACAGCAGCGACAGCAGCACGGCCGTGCCGAGCGTGCCGCCGATCTGGCGGAAGAACGTCGATCCGCTCGTCGCCACACCCATGTCGCGCAGTCCCACGGAGTTCTGGCTCGCGATCGTCAGCGTCTGCATGAGCTGGCCGAGGCCCAGGCCGATGACGAGCATCGACAGCGCGACCTGCCAGTACGGGGTGTCGTACTTCAGGAACGTCAGCAGGAAGAAGCCGACCGACATCAGCAGCGTGCCGAGGATCGGGAACATGCGGTAGCGGCCGGTGCGGGCGATGAGCTGGCCGCTCACGATCGACGCGATCATGAGGCCGAGGATCATCGGCAGCATCTCGAAACCGCTCTGGGTCGGCGTGGAGCCGAGCACGAGCTGCAGGTACAGCGGCAGCGTGAGCATCGCGCCGAACATGCCGAAGCCGACGAGCACACCGATGATCGTCGCCATCGAGAAGGTCGACGAGCGGAAGAGCTTCAGCGGGATGAGCGCGTCGTCCTTCATGTAGGTCTCGGCGATGACGAAGGCCAGGATGCCGAGAGCCCCGACGATGTAGCAGGCGAGGGCGATCGGCGAGCCCCAGCCCCACTCGCGACCCTGCTCGGCGACGAGGAGGAGGGGGACGAGTGCGACGATGACGGTCGTGGCGCCCCACCAGTCGATGCGCACCGAGTGGCGCGGCTGCTTCGGGATGTGGAGGAAGCGCCACACGATCGCGAGAGCGACGATGCCGATCGGGACGTTGATGAGGAACACCCAGCGCCAGCCGGTGATCCACAGGATCTGGCTCGCCCCGGCGAAGATGCCGCCGACGAGGGGGCCGATGACGCTGGAGATGCCGAAGACGGCGAGGAAGTAGCCCTGGTACTTCGCGCGCTCGCGCGGGGCGAGGATGTCGCCCATGATCGCGAGCGGCATCGACATGAGGCCACCGGCGCCGAGTCCCTGGATCGCGCGGAACGCGGCGAGCTCGATCATCGAGGTCGAGAAGCTCGCGAGGATCGATCCGATGATGAAGATGAGGATGGCGATGAGGAAGAGCGGACGGCGCCCGAAGATGTCGGAGAGCTTGCCGTAGATCGGCGTCGAGATGGTCGACACGATCAGGTAGGCGGTGGTGACCCAAGCTTGCAGGCTCAGCCCCTGCAGGTCGTCGCCGATCGTGCGGATCGAGGTGCCGACGACCGTCTGGTCGAGGGCGGACAGGAACATGCCGGCCATGAGGCCGAAGATCACGAACATGATCATGCGGTGGGTCATGACCGTGTCGGTCGACGCGGTATGCGCACGCCGGGTGCGAGTGATGTCTGACATCGGGGCCTCTTCGAGAGAAGGCCTGGCGGACGGCTCGGGGAGGCTCGGTCGGACGCCAGGTGTTTGCTAAAAGTCAACAAAGTGTAGCGCGTCTCGACGCGGCCGGTGGTCGCGCTGGGGAAACGCTTACGGCAGCGGGGAGGACAGGGCTTCTCGCCCGCTCGCGGGTGCTCGCCGCAGGGGCCGTGGTCGTTGTGTCAGGTGCGCGACTTGAACAAGGTGAACAACCGGCTTTCGCGTGCGAGCAGCGCGGGAATCGTCGCCCCACACATCGCGGCGCATACGGCCACGGCTTGAGTGACAGCGAGCGAGGGGAGAAGTCCCGGCACATCTTCGTAGAGGAAGACTCTCGTTGCCAGGCGCGCGACGACGAACGTGGCCGCGGCTGCCGCGCTCGCCCAGAGGAACGCTTCGATCGCCGCGATCCGTACGAGGTCACGATGCCGGGCACCCGCGTGGAGATTGCTCGCCAACTCGAGCCTCCGTCGGTAGCTGCCGCCGAACCCGACCAGGGCGAAGAGGATGATCACCGTAGGGGCTGCGAAGGCGGTAAGCCGATCGCGATAGTCCTGGGCAAAGGCGAACAGCTGTCCCACCGTCGGGTTGAGCGGAGCGACCTGAGGTGCGGCGTCGGTCTGTCCCACGGCAGCCACGGCGCCGTAGGCAAGAGGATCGACTGAGGATGTCGCGGGCCACACGCTGAACCAGCATTCGGACGATCTCGCGGAGTTGTCCCCGATGACGATCACGGCATTCGTGAAGCGGGGGTCCCGCCCGTCATCCGGAAAGCGGAATGTCCCCCTGACCATCACCGGGCCTGTCGTCGTGGCGAGGATGCTCTCCTCGCGGGCAGACCAACGGGCCGCAAGATCATCCGAGAGATAGACGCCCCCGGGCCTGCTCGACGGGAGGTGAAGCATCCGCGCCACTCCGGAACTGACCTCGAAAACGGGCACGTTGACCCGGGGCAGCGCGATGAGCTGGACGGAGCCCAAGGTCCAGATCGCGCCCGCGTCGGTGACGCCATCGAGACTCTCGAGCGCGGCGCAGGCGCGGGGGTCGACCGCATCCTTCGCGATGAGCACGCGAACATCGCCGGCATGGTTTCGGACGCTGAGGGCGCGCTCCTGCAGTGCGCCGATGGACGCGATGTCGGCCAGGAGGAGCATCGTTGACGCGACGACCAGGATGAGGGCCAGGATGCCGCCCCCCGCGGCGCCCGTGCGAAGGTTCCGCAGCGCTTCGCCTACGGCATCCGCGAGCCGCATCATGCCGCCGTGCGAAGGTCGACAGCCCGCTGACAGGCGCGGATGGTGTCGAAGTCGTGGGAGGCGACGAGGACGATCGCCCCGGCTGCGGCCAGTCCGGCCAAGACGGCGTTGACCGTTCGCGCCGATGCGCGGTCGAGCTGAGCGGTGGGCTCGTCGACGAGGAGCAGGTCCGGCGCAGTCGCAACTGCCCGAGCAAGCATCAGCCGTTGCGCTTCACCTCCGGAGAGGTCCGAGAAAGATTGTCCCGCTCGATCGGTGAGGCCGAAGCGCTCGAGGATGTGGTCTGCACGCCGGTCGGCGTCGTGGCGACGGACACCGCGTGCCAGGAGCGGGTATGACACGTGGTCGCGTGTCGAGCGGCGGGGTTGGCCGTGCGGATTCTGGAAGACCCAGTGCACGCGACGGATACCGCGCCGCTCGACCCGGCCCAGGGTCGGGGAGAGCCACCCCGCAACGATCGACAGGAGGGTGGACTTGCCAGATCCGGACGGGCCGGTCAATGCGACGACATCACCACGGTGCAGGTCGAGGCTCACGTCACGGAACAGAGCGGGGTTCGTGCCCCACTGATGACTGACGGCCGTCAACCTCAGGAGCGCGTCGTCAGTCGGCATCGCAGTGCTCTCGACGCGGCTGCAGCAGCACGTTCGACGGCGTGTCCGCGTGGAACGTGACGAGCGACATGCCGAGGCTCGCGCCGACGACGGTCACGGGGTACTCCGCGTGGTCGTCGGCGACGCAAGCGTGCGCGCTGGAGGCGCCGATGACACTCGACACCGGGACTGGCGCGACGCGAAGGGGCGTGGCCAAGGCGCTCGTTCCCGACACCATTGCTGCGTCACCGGTCTTAGTGCCTGTCAGCTGTTGCTGCCCCTCCGGCGAGGATGCGATACGACCGAGCGCGTCGCGGTCGGTGAGGACGCCGTTCTCGGGTATGACCGCATCTACGCCCAGCACCTGAACGGTCCGTTCGCCGGGGACGAGCGCGCCCGCAGCCTGTCCCGAGACGGTCAGAGCGGTGAGGCTGACAGCGGTGGTCGCCGCTGTACTCCCCGCCGTGATCGGCTGGCCCACCTGGACGTCGCAGGAGGCCACGGTGGGCGGCGGGCTCGGCATCCAGAGCACATCCTGGAGGACGAAGTCTCCTTCGGCATGAGCCATCGTCTCGCGGTGCTGAAGGGTGGAAAGCGCCCGGCTGACGTCCCGGCTGAACGCGCCGGTCGGCGCGACATCGAAGCCCAACCCGGCGAGCGACGCCCGGAGAGCGTCGACGTCGCGGCCGGTGTCACCCCACGTGAGGTCCCGGAAAAACGGCGTGTCGGAGGCCAGGGCGATGATGGGGTGGTCGTCGACCGCGAATGCTGCTTTCCCGGGGGTCAGTGATTGCCCCGGGGTGCAGGCGGTCGCTGTTACCGTCCCGCTCGCGGTGGTACGCAGAGGAGTCCCCGCCGTGAAGGTCGGCGCGAGGGTGAGCGCGCGCTGGTCGCGGAAGTCGGTCATCGTCACGGGGTAGGTCGTCTCGCTGGGGGCTTCGGCGAGGAGGCCGGAGGGCCCGGGCAGCAGGCTGTAGGCCACTGCGGCGCCGAGGACTGCTCCGCTGCCGAGGGTGAAGGAGATGACGGTGGCGAGGGCGCGTTTCATGGGGATGTTCTCCGCTCTCGCTGGAACGGGCGTTGGTGGGGGACTGGCCGCTTGTCCGCGAAGAGGAGCACGAGGGGGCGGAAGCTGGGTCCAGGAGCGCTACTTGGCATCGGTCACGACGGCATAACCCAGGGAGTAGAGGCAGGTCTGAGCCCGAGGGTCGGCCACGTCGAACGGCCAGTCGGTGATCGGCGAGTCGTGCGCCCCGATGACTTTGCCGAAGTCGTCCGTCGTGAAGTCGTCATCGACCACTCCGGCCTTCTTCAGGCAGTTGACCGCCGCGAGGGAGAAGTCGGCGAGCAACTCGGGGTTGGCTTGCTGGAGCCCGAAGAAGTCCTGTGTGTACGCGTACGTGGACTGGTAGCACTGCGCCTGGATCATGGCGGCGTTGTCGTCGGAGCCGGTCGCCGCCGAGCCCGGCGGCGGCTGGAACTCGACGACTCCATTGAGGAGTCGTGTGCGCGTCCAGTGCAGACCTGCGGCGTTCAAGCAGGCTTCGAAGTTGTCTGTGCCCTCGTCATAGTCCGCCTGCGAAACGGTCCCCGTCTGGCTGGCCTTCTCGATCACGGCACGATCCCAGTCCGACAGGTCGTCATGAGCGAGCTGCTGCTGGGCATATGCCTTCAGGGACGGCGCGAGGCGCTGATCCTCGGGTGCGGTTGATGGGACGGCACAGCCCGACGTGATGAGCGCGAACAGCGTGAGTACCGAGAAAGCCTGCAGATTCGTCCAAGCC
>NZ_JARHXC010000087.1:0-7598 GCF_029222405.1 Microbacterium sp. Kw_RZR3
CCGCGAACTGCACCGAGCCCTGGGGGTCGATCTGCGCGTCGAGGACGCGGTCATCGAGCACGGCGGCGGCATCGGTGTCGAGGAACACGCGCGCGCCGGCGTTCTCGACGACGGCGTCCTGGGGCTGCGGACCGTCGACGACCGACAGCGTGAACTGCGACTCGGGCGAACCCGCGCCCTCGATGCGCACCCCGCCCTGAGCGGCGTCGGGGTACTGCGCGGTGATGGTCTTGACGGCGGTCGTGGCCTCTTCGGTGAGCGTCAGCATTCGTGGCTCTCCTTCTTTGTCGACGACAGGAGCCAGCCACGATGCCGAGAATCCGCGCGGCTCTCAACCTCTGGCATCCATTTCCAGGGGATTCCCACCGAGCGCTCAGAGGTCACACGAAGGGCCCGTGCGGCGATCAGGGCAGCAGACCCGCGCGCCGCGCCCGAGCGACCGCGGCGTGCCGCGTCGAGGCGTCGAGCTTGGCCATCGCCGACGCGAGATACGACTTCACGGTGGTCTCGCGGAGGTGGAGGGATGCCGCGATCTCGCCGTTCGTCGAACCGACGGCCGCGCACGCCAAGACATCGATCTCGCGGCGCGACAGGTGGATGTCGGCGTCCTCGACGGAGCGGGGAGCGTCGCCGGTGAGCGCGGCCAACCGTGCCTCGAGCTCCTCGAGCCGCCGGCGCACGTCGTCGTCACCGACCGTCGCGGCGATGCTGCGCAACTGCGCATAGCTCTCGCGGATCTCCTCACGCACGCCGACGCTCAGCCCGGTGTCGCCCACCGGCATGCTCGAGAGGCGCCGATCCACTTCTTCGCGGACGCGCAGTTCGGTGCCGAGCTCACCGGCGACGTCGAAAGCGGGTCGCGCCTCGAGCTCGCCGACCGGGGCCTGTGCCCACGACCCGCAGTACAGCACGCCTCGCGCATGACCGCGGACGAGGACGGGCACGGCGAACAGCGTCGCTATTCCCTCGCCCAGGATGGCCCGGTCGTAATCGTGGGTGATGGACCGCGCCGTGCGGTAGTCGAGTGTCATGCGCGGTCGTCGTTCGACGAGGGCCCGTCCGCCGAGGCCGCGCTCGGCGCGGACGACCAGGCCCTCGATGCTGCGCGTGCGCGCACCGACGATCGTCGACACGTGGACGGCTCCGTCGTGCTCCAGACCGCCGAACGCGAGGGGGAAATGGGTGCGGCGCGCGAGTTCGGTGACAGCGTGCGACACCAGCGTCGCGTCGTCGCGAAGAAGAGTCGGTGCTCCCACGAGAACTACCTACTTCCGGGGGTGACGGCTGCGTCGCCGCCTTTCGTAGCGTCGACCCTACCACCGGGAGCGCTACCACGATCCCGGGTCACCATCCCCCCATCGGTGCGAGGTTGCACCGGTCCCATGAGGCAAGGAGGCCACATGACGGACAGAAGGATCGACCCCGCTCGCGGGGGCGGCGTCGACTACATCACGGTTGAGGAATCGCCCCGCTTCCGCGAGTTGAAGAAGCGTCAACGCAGCTTCATCTTCCCGCTCGCCGTCGCGTTCCTCGTCTGGTACTTCGTCTACGTGCTGCTGTCGTCGTTCGCTCCGGCGTTCATGGCGCAGCCCGTATTCGGTGCGGTGACGGTCGGACTGCTGTTCGGCCTCGGGCAGTTCGTCACGACCTTCGCGATCACGATGGGATACGTCGCCTACGCGAACCGGCGGCTCGACCCCATCGCCGAAGAACTGCGTGACGAGCTCGAGCGCACGGAGCGGGGGTCGAAGTGAACGAGGTCTTCGGCACCGTCCACGCCGCCGTTCAGACGGTCGAGAACAACCCGGTTCTGAACATCTCGATCTTCGGAGCCTTCGTCGCGGTGACGCTGTTCATCGTCATCCGTGCCAGCCGCAACAGCAAGACGGCGGCGGACTACTACGCCGCCGGGCGTTCCTTCACGGGGCCGCAGAACGGCTTCGCCATCGCGGGCGACTACCTGTCGGCGGCCTCCTTCCTGGGAATCGTCGGCGCGATCGCGATCAACGGGTACGACGGATTCCTCTACTCGATCGGCTTCCTCGTCGCGTGGCTGGTGGCACTGCTGCTGGTCGCGGAACTCATGCGCAACACCGGCAAGTTCACGATGGCCGACGTGCTCTCCTTCCGGCTGCGGGAGCGCCCGGTGCGGATGGCCGCGGCCATCACGACCCTCGCGGTGTGTTTCTTCTACCTGCTGGCGCAGATGGCGGGCGCCGGCGGACTCGTCTCGCTGCTCCTCGGCATCACCGAGCGTCTCGGGCAGTCCATCGTCGTCGCGGTCGTGGGCCTGCTCATGATCGTCTACGTGCTCATCGGCGGGATGAAGGGGACCACGTGGGTGCAGATCGTCAAGGCGTTCCTGCTGATCGGCGGCGCCGTCGTCATGACGATCTGGGTGCTCGCGATCAACGGGTTCAACCTCAACACGCTCCTCGAGGCCGCCGTCGCCGCATCGCCGAAGGGTGAGGCGGTGCTCGCTCCCGGTCTGCAGTACGGCAAGAACCCGTGGGACTTCATCTCCCTCGCGCTGGCGCTCGTGCTCGGCACTGCGGGTCTGCCGCACGTCCTGATGCGCTTCTACACGGTGCCCACGGCCAAAGAGGCACGCCGCTCGGTGGTCTGGGCCATCTGGCTCATCGGGCTGTTCTACATCCTCACCCTCGTGCTCGGTTACGGTGCGGGTGCCCTCGTCGGACCGGATGCCATCCTCGCGGCGCCGGGAGGCGTCAACGCGGCTGCTCCGCTGCTCGCCCTCGCCCTCGGCGGACCGATCCTGCTCGGATTCATCTCGGCCGTGGCTTTCGCGACGATCCTCGCGGTGGTCGCCGGTCTGACCATCACCGCGGCTGCCTCCTTCGCTCACGACATCTACGCGAGCGTCGTGAAGAAGGGGGACGTTCCGCCCGACGGAGAGGTGAAGGTCGCGCGGCGCACCGTCATCGTCATCGGCGTCCTCGCGATTGTCGGAGGCATCGGGGTGCAGGGGCAGAACGTCGCCTTCCTGGTCGCCCTGGCCTTCGCCGTCGCGGCGTCCGCGAACCTCCCGACCATCCTCTACTCGCTCTTCTGGCGCCGTTTCACCACGCGCGGCGCAGTGTGGAGCATGTACGGCGGTCTCGGCTCGGCTCTCGTGCTGATCGTCCTGTCTCCGGTGTTCTGGGGCACGCCCACCAGCGTGTTCGTCAACACCGGCGTGGCGGTCTGGCCGCTGAACAACCCGGGCATCGTGTCGATCCCGCTGGGGTTCCTCCTCGGATGGCTCGGGTCGATCACCTCGCGTCGCGCCGAGGACGCGCGCAAGGCGGCCGAGATGGACGTCCGCTCGCTCACCGGCTTCGGCGCCGAGAAGGCGTCCAGCCACTGACGATCCCGTTCGGATCGGGAGCACCCGGTCTCGTCGGCACCAGCCGTCGGGCCGGGCGCTTCCCGTTTCACCGAAAGCGTTCGGGTCTGTCGTGCGGGGCCTTGATCGTCGCCGCGCCCGTCCACCTCGCCGCATGCGAATGCGTCACCCGGCCCCGCGCAGTCCTTCACGGAGTACGACGTCATTCTCCAGCGACAGCAGGTACTCCTTGACCTCGGGGTGTCCGCCGTACTCGCCGATCGATCCGTCGGCGCGCACCACGCGGTGAACGGGGACGACGATCGAGAAGGGGCTCTTCGCGCACGCCGTCCCTACGGCCCGCGCTGCTCCGGGCGCACCCGCCAGGATTGCGACCTCGCCGTACGACGCCATCTCGCCGTAGGGGATCTCGACGGTGGCCTGGAGCGCAGTGCGCGTGAATCCCTGCACCAGCCTCCAGTCGAGCGCGACGTCGAAGTGTCGGCGTTCGCCCTCGAAGTACTCGTCGAGCTGCGTCCGCAGGTCGACAGCGCCCTCGGGTTCGGGTTCGGGGAGAACCCCGAGCCGCTGCGCGATCTCCGCCCGAGCGAGGTCCATCCCGTCGTGCGCGACGTCGAGCCGCACCAGGGCCTCGTCGACGAAAGTGAGCAGGATCGGGCCGACGGGGCTGTCGTATTCCGTGCTGGTGACTGTGTTCATGTGCTCATCCTCGTGACGGGGCGGACCGTCCGTCGGGGCGGCATCGCGAAAGGGGGACAGCCCGGCGATTCGGCATCCTGGGGAGGAAGAGCCGATCCGACGGCGTTTCGCGGATTCCCGCAAAACCCGCCCCGGCTACGCCCCATCCGGGAATGCCCGGCTTAGTCTGGCAGGTGTGTGGCGAGCTGAGGAGGACACCGTGAGCGGTGCCGACGGAGACGTTCCCTCGTCGACCGTCGATCCGGGCGAGCTGCGACTGTCGGAGCCCGGCATCGTGGTCCGCCACGTCGCCGACCCCGAGCGCGATCGCATCCGCGCCGAGGCGGCCGCCCTGGGTGGCCGATCCACGCTGCTGCGGTTCGACGACGCGCTCGACGCCGGCATCGATATCACGAAGGCTCACCCCGGGTCGCTGCCCCAGTTCATCACCGGTCGGGCGACGCTGCTCTCCAACCTCTTCCGCGACGAGGTGGCACTGCGCACCGCGCGACTGGCGGCCGAGCGCATCACGGCGAAGAACGTCGAGCTGCGCACCGCGCGCGGCCTCGAGCCCGTCCATCTCGCCGTGGGTCTCGCCGCGTGGAAGATCGGGGGAGTGGAGTGGTCCTCGCCCGTTCTGCTCCGGCCCCTCGCGATCCGTCGCCACAACGGCGATTTCGAGCTGAAGCTGCACGGCGCTTTCGTGATGAACCCCGAGTTGGCCCGCGCATTCCGCAGCCACCTAGGCATCCACATCGACAGTGCCGCTCTCGCCGGCCTCGCCTACGACCAGGGCGTGTTCAAGCCGCAGCCGGTGATCGATCACATCCGTCGCCTGACCACGCACGTCCCGACGTTCGTGGTGCACCCGCGCTTGGTCATCTCGTCGTTCGCCGACGTGGGCTCGGGCATGGCCCGCGACACGCAGCATCTCGACGACACGCTCCTGAACGCCCTCGCCGGGCACCCGGACGACCGTGCGCGGATCACCGTGCGCCGCGAGGACCCCGTCATCGTCAGCCCCGACGAGCGCCCGCCGGCGTCCGACACCCTCCTGCTCGACGCGGACGCCGAGCAGGAACGCGTCCTCGCCCGAATCGCCGCGGGCCACTCGCTCGCCGTCCACACGCTCCCCGGCACCGGTGGTACCCAGACCGTGATCAACGCGGTGGGACAGCTGGTGCACGCCGGAAAGCGCGTCCTCGTCGTCAGCGCCCGCCGCTCCACGCTCGACGGCATCCGTCACCGCCTCGCCGGGGTCGGTCTCACGGGACTCGCGGTCTCCCCGAACCACGTGCGCCGCGACCTGATTCGCGCGATCGGCCGCAACGAGAAGGCCGAACAGCCCAAGGTCGCCGAGATCGACGACGCGCTGCTCCGCCTGCGCACCGTCCTCCGCGACTACCGCTCGGCTGTGACGGAGCCGCACCTGGCGCTGGGGGTCTCGGCCCTCGACGTTCTGCGTGCGCTCACGGCTCTGGCATCCACCTCCCCGCCGCCGTCGACCGCCGCCCGCTTCGATCTGGCGACCATGGAACGACTCGCCGGGCGCCGCGATGCGGCCGCGCGGGCGCTGGCGATGGCCGCGCGTCTGGGCGAGTTCCGTTTCGGACCCGACGACTCCCCGTGGTACGGCGTGAGCTTCACGCGCACGGAAGACGCGAGAGCGGCGCACGACCTCGCCGGCAAGCTCCACACGAACGACGTACCGCGCCTCCTCGAGCGCGGATACGAGCTCATCGCGCAGACGCGCATGCGTCCGTTCCAGACGGTGTCCGAGCTCGGCGCGTACCTGAAGCTCCTTCAGGGCATCCGCGAGTCGCTCGACCGCTTCAGCCCGAGCGTCTTCGAGCGCCCGCTCGGCGAACTCATCGACGCCCACTCACCGCGTCGCGACGCGTCGCCGATGAGCGGCCCGAACCGCCGTCGCCTCAAGCGCCTGTCGAAGGAGTACGTGCGCCCCGGCGTCCACGTCACCGACATGTACGAAGCGCTCGTGCGGATCCAGCAGCAACGCACCGAGTGGCAGCGCGTCGTCGAGGCCGGCGTCACGCCCGAAGTGCCCCTGGGCCTCGCTGATGTGCACGTCGCCTGGCAGCGCGTCGACGCCCTGCTCGGCGAACTCGATCAGATCCTCGGCCGTCAGGGGTCGGAGCGCCTCGCGACCCTGCCGGTGCACGAGCTCGTGCGCACGCTCGCGGGTCTCGCCGCCGAGTCGACGTTCTTCGACAATCTCGTCGAACGTGCGCAGCTGCGCTCCGAGCTCGCCCGCCTCGGGCTCGAGCCGCTGCTGGTCGAGCTGTCGGTCCGCCACGTTCCCGAAGAGCGCGTGGGCAACGAACTCGAGTTCGCGTGGTGGCAGTCGGCGCTGGAGCACCTCTTGCGCACCGACCGCGCGCTGCTCGGCGCGAACACCGCCGTGGTCGATCGTCTCGAGCGCGACTTCCGTCTCGTCGACGAGGCGCACGCTGCCGCCGCGGGTCCGCTGCTGGCTGCCGAGCTGGCGAAGCAGTGGCGCATCGGCATCGTCGATCACCCCGACGAGGCCGCGGCGCTCAAGCGTTCTCTGAAGGACGGGTTGCACACCGCGACCGAGATCTCGGATGCCGCGCCGACCCTGCTGCGTACCCTCGCGCCCGTGTGGCTCGCTTCGCCGTACGAGGTTCCGGATGTGCCGACCGACCTCGCCTTCGACGTCGTCATCATCGCGGACGCGGCCGCCCTGTGCCTCGCGGAGGCCGCACCGGCCCTCCGTCGGGCTCGGCAGGTCGTGCTGTTCGGCGACCCGGTGGTGCAGAAGCCGACCCCGTTCCGCGTCAGCGCGTCGATCGCCCCCGCTCCTGACGACGCCGACGACGTGCCCTTCGATGAGGTCTCGGTCTTCGAGCGCATCGCCGAGCTCCTCCCCGTCGAGACGCTCACCCGCAGCTACCGCGCGGGCGGCGAAGATCTGGCGCAGCTCGTCAACGATGCGTTCTACGGCGGTGAGATCGTTTCCCTCCCGTGGGCCGGCTCGTACCTCGGCCGCGGCAGCCTCAGCGTCGACTACGTCGAGAACGGCGTGGGAGCCCCTCACCCGGTGAGCGGCGCCGTCGAGAGTCCGGATGCCGAGGTCGCCCGCGTCGTCAGCATCGTCATCGAGCACGCGGTCAACCGCGCGTCCGAATCGCTCATGGTCGTCACCGCGAGCCGCACCCACGCGGAGCGCGTGCGCGCCTCCGTCGAGGCGGCGCTCGCGGGCCGTTCCGACGTCGCGGCCTTCGTGTCTCGGGATGCCGCCGAGCCCTTCGCCGTGCTCACTCTCGAGGAGTCCGTGGCCGAGAGCCGCGACCGCGTGGTGTTCTCGCTCGGTTTCGGCCTCACGCGCCACGGCCGCGTCCTCAGCGACTTCGGCGACCTCTCGACCCCCGACGGGGAGCGTCTGCTCACGGTGGGGATGACCCGGGCCCGGCGTTCGATGGTGATCGTGTCGTCGATCCGCCCGTCCGCTTTCGACGACGGTCGCCTCGAACACGGCGCAGCGACCCTCATGGGGATCCTCGGCTCGGTCGCGTCGCGCGGCCGCGAGAGCCGC
>NZ_JARHXC010000088.1:0-24040 GCF_029222405.1 Microbacterium sp. Kw_RZR3
CCGCTCGACCGAACGACGAAAACAGAACGGACACCCTTCGGTGAATCAGATCTTCGACTACCCCGACCTGTGGGCGCAGGCGTTGTGGGGGACCGTCGTGCTCTTCCTGGGCGGCGGTCTGATCGCTCTCGTGTTGGGCTTCATCGTCGGGGCGATGCGGGTGTCGCCGATTCCGATCGCCCGCGCCGTGGGTGCGGTCTACGTGAACTGGATCCGCAACACCCCGCTGACGCTCGTGCTGTTCTTCTTCGCCTTCTGCGTCCCGCTGCTGATCGAGGTGCCGCGCGGGAGCTTTCTCGCCCTCGCCGTCTGCGGCCTCGGCATCTACACGGCGACGTACGTCGCCGAGACGATCCGCTCCGGCATCAACACCGTCCCCGTCGGACAGGCCGAAGCCGCCCGCGCCCTCGGCCTCGGTTTCGGCCAGGTCATGTCGCTCGTCGTCCTCCCGCAGGCGACGCGTTCGGTCATCCCGCCGATGATGAGCGTCTTCATCGCCCTGTTGAAGAACACCACCGTCGCGTCCGGCTTCTCGGTGGTCAACCTCGGCAACATCCGCGCCGTGATGAGTGAGAACGGCGAGAACCAGCTCATGACGATCATCCTGGTCATGGCCGTCTTCGTCCTCCTGGTGCTCGTGCTCTCGGCCCTGCAGCGCGCCGCCGAGAAGAAGTGGAAGGTCGCCCGATGAGCTCCTCCGTCCTCTACGACCTTCCGGGCCCCCGCGCCCGGATGCGCAACCGCATCCTCGGTGCGGCCACTCTGCTGCTCGTCGTCGCCGTCATCGGCTTCGTCGTCTGGCGCTTCCTCGACACCGGCCAGTTCTCGGCCACCAAGTGGAACGTCTTCACCTACACGGCGATCTGGGTGCGTTTCGGCGAGGCGACGCTGGCCACCCTCGCGGCCTTCGCGGCTGCCGCGGTCGGCGCCGTCGTGCTCGGGTTCATCCTCGCGATCGGGCGCATGTCCGATCACGCCTGGGTCCGGATGCCGGTCGGCTGGATCGTCGAACTGCTCCGGGCTGTCCCGGTGCTGATCTTCATGCTGCTGCTCTATTACGGTCTGCCCGTCATCGGGCTGAAGGTGTCGCCGTACTGGGCCGTCGTGATCGCGCTCATCGCCTACAACGGCTCGGTGCTCTCCGAGGTCATCCGCGCCGGTGTCGAGTCGCTCCCGCGCGGACAGAGCGAGGCCGGTTACGCCATCGGTCTCCGCAAGGCCGGAGTCATGCGGCTCGTCCTGCTGCCTCAGGCCATTCGCGCCATGCTGCCCGTGATCATCGCGCAGCTGGTCGTCACGCTGAAGGACACTGCGCTCGGCTTCATCATCACCTATCCCGAGCTGCTCTACTTCGCGCGTCAGCTCGGGTCGAACGGCGAGTACGGGTCGCCGCTCATCCCCGCCGCGATGGTGGCCAGCGTGATCTACGTCGCCATGTGCCTCGCGCTGTCGTACGCCGCCCACCGCGTCGAGATCGGTCTGCGCCGCTCGCCCAAGGCGACGCGCGTCGCCGGCGCCGAGCCTCCCGGGCAGACCGGAACCGACACCGAGCTGATCGTCGCGCAGCGCGGCCTCGGCAAGTACGACGCCTCCGGGCTCTGAGCATCGACGGGCGGGGGAGTGTCCCCGCCCGTCGGTAGACTCTCATCTCGTGTCCGACGCACCCGAGATCACCCCCGAGGCCGTCGCCTCCGCCGTCGATGCCGCGCTCGCGGCCATCGCCGCGGCCGCGACCACGGCCGACCTGAAAGCCGCCCGCGCAGCTCACACCGGTGAGCAGTCCGCCCTGGCGCGGCTGAACGCCCAGATGCGCCACGTCGCCCCCGACCAGAAGGCCGCGTTCGGCAAGCTCGTCGGCCAGGCCCGCGGCCAGGTCAACCAGGCGCTCGCCGCCCGTGAGACCGCGCTCGCCGAGGCCGAGACGGCCGCGAAGCTCGAGGCCGAGCGCATCGACGTCACCGCGCTGCCGCAGCGCGCGCGCGTCGGGGCACGGCATCCGATCTCGCTCCTGCAGGAGCAGGTCTCCGACATCTTCGTCGGCATGGGGTGGGAGATCGCCGAGGGTCCCGAGCTCGAGCACGAGTGGTTCAACTTCGACGCGCTGAACGTCGACCCCGATCACCCGGCGCGCACGATGCAGGACACCTTCTACGTCGATCCGGTCGCGCGGCACCTGGTGTTGCGTACCCAGACGTCACCCGTGCAGATGCGTTCGATGCTCGAGCGCGACATTCCGATCTATGTGCTGTCCCCGGGCCGCGTCTACCGCACCGACGAGTTCGACGCGACGCACCTCCCCGTCTTCACGCAGTTCGAGGGGCTCGTCATCGACAAGGGCATCACGATGGCCCACCTCAAGGGCACGCTCGACCACGCCGCGCGCGTGCTGTTCGGCCCCGAGGCGAAGACGCGTTTCCGCGCCAACTTCTTCCCCTTCACCGAGCCGAGCGCCGAGCTCGACCTGTGGCACCCCACCTTCAAGGGCGGGGCGCGCTGGATCGAGTGGGGCGGCTGCGGCATGGTGAACCCCAACGTCCTGCGCGCCGCCGGCATCGATCCCGAGGAGTACTCGGGCTTCGCGTTCGGCATGGGCATCGAGCGCACGCTCATGTTCCGCAGCGACGTGCAAGACATGCGCGACATGGCCGAGGGCGATGTCCGTTTCAGCGAGCAGTTCGGAATGGTGGTCTGATGCGCGTCCCGCTCTCCTGGTTGCGCGAGTACGTCGACGTGCCCGCGGATGCCACGGCCGACGATGTCCTCGCGGCTCTGGTCTCCGTCGGCTTCGAAGAAGAAGACGTTCACCGCTTCGAGCTCGCAGGCCCCATCGTCGTCGGCGAAGTGATCGAGTTCACGCCCGAGCCGCAGTCGAACGGCAAGACCATCCGCTGGTGCCAGGTCGACGTGGGCGACGAGCACGGCGGGGTGCGCGGCATCGTCTGCGGCGCGGGCAACTTCTTCCCCGGCGACAAGGTCGTGGTGACCCTTCCCGGCTCGGTGCTGCCCGGGCCGTTCCCGATCGCCGCACGCAAGACGTACGGCCACGTGTCCGACGGCATGATCGCCTCGGCGAAGGAGCTGGGGCTCGGCAGCGAGCACAGCGGCATCCTGCGTCTGGTCGACCTCGGGATCGACGCGCCGGTGGGGACGGATGCCATCGCCCTGCTGGGTCTGGACGACATCGCCGTCGAGATCAACGTGACGCCCGACCGCGGGTACGCGCTGTCGTTGCGCGGGGTGGCGCGCGAGTACTCGCACGCCACCGGCGCGGACTTCCGCGACCCGGGGACGGGGCACGACGACGCCGTCGCGCGGATTCCCTCGGGCTTCCCGATCGCGGTGGACGACCGCGCGCCGATCCGCGGACGTCAGGGCGCGACCGAGTTCGTCGCCCGCATCGTGCGCGACGTCGACCCGTCGCGTCCGACGCCGCCGTGGATGATCACGCGCCTGTCGCTCGCCGGCATCCGCTCGCTCGGTGTGCTGATCGACATCACCAACTACGTCATGCTCGAGCTCGGCCAGCCGATCCACGGCTACGACCTCGACCGTCTGCAGGGCGGCATCACGGTGCGCCGCGCTGAAGAGGGCGAGAAGCTCGAGACGCTCGACGGGCAGGTGCGCACCCTCAGTGCGGAAGACCTCCTCATCACCGACGAATCGGGACCGATCGGTCTCGCCGGCGTCATGGGCGGCGGCCCGACCGAGATGAGCGACGCGACCCGCAACGTGCTCATCGAGGCCGCGACCTTCGACCAGGTCTCGATCGCCCGCACCGCGCGTCGGCACAAGCTGCCCTCCGAAGCTTCGCGGCGTTTCGAGCGCGGTGTCGACCCGCTCGTTCCCTACGTCGCGGCCGAGCGTGTGGCCTCGCTGATGGTCGAGCTCGCGGGCGGCACGCTCGATACGGAGCTCGGGGGGGCGCTCGGCGCGCCCTACCGCCGTGACCCGATCACCCTCCCCGCGGGCTTCGTGTCGGGCCTGATCGGTGTCGAGTACACCGACGACGAGATCGTGTCGGCGCTGCGGCTCATCGGGTGCACGGTCGACGAGCGCGACGGCGGCTGGTCGGTGACGGCTCCCTCGTGGCGCCACGACCTCTCCGACAAGTGGACGCTGGCCGAAGAGGTGGCGCGCATCGAGGGCTACGACCGCATCCCGTCGGTGCTGCCCACGCCGCCCTCGGGTCGCGGCCTCACGTCCGCGCAGCAGGGGCGTCGCCGCGTGGCGAACGCGCTCGCGGCCGCCGGTTTCGTCGAGACGCCGTCGTTCCCCTTCACGACCGAGGAGCAGAACGCCCTCCACGGCTCGCCCTCGGGAGAGAAGCTGCCGAGCGTCAAGCTCGCGAACCCGCTCGACGGCCTCGCGCCGTTCCTGCGCCGGTCGCTCGTCCCGGCGATGCTGCAGGTCGCGCACCGCAACGTCTCGCGCGGCATCGTCGACCTGGCGCTGTTCGAGATCGGCACGGTGTTCCTCCCGAAACCCGGCGTGCAGTACGGCACTCCGTCTGTCCCGCCGCTCGCGGTGCGTCCGGACGCCGCGACGCTGACGGCTCTGGATGCCTCGATCCCTCCGCAGCGGCGGCACGTCGCCGTCCTGCTGACGGGACACACCGTCGCGAAGCAACCCGGCCAGGCGGCCGTCGCGGCCGACCTCGCCGACGCGGTCGACGCCGTGCGCGTGCTGGCCGGCGCGGCCGGGCTCGACATCGAGCTCGTCCAGGCGCAGCGCGCGGCCCTTCACCCCGGGCGCACCGCGCGTGTGCTGGCCGGCGGTGTCGACATCGGCTACGTCGGAGAGGTCCTGCCCACGGTCTCGGCGGACGCCGACCTGCCGGGGCGCGTGCTGGTCGCCGAGCTGGACCTCGACGCGATGCTCGATCTCGCTCAGTCGCGCGTCGTCGCGGCCTCCCTGTCGGGCTTCCCGGCGGCGACGCAGGACGTGTCGCTCGTGGTCCCCGTCGATGTCGCGGCCGGCGCCGTCCGTGCCGCGCTGCTCGAGGGGGGCGCTCCGCTCCTCGAGGGCACGCGTCTGGTCGACGACTACCGGGGTCCGGGCCTGGCCGAGGGAACGAAGAGCCTGACCTTCGCGCTGCGCTTCCGTGCCGACGATCGCACCCTCACCGCGGCGGAGGCCACCGAGGCCAAGCTCGCGGGGGTCGCGGTGGCCGCCGAGCGGTTCGGGGCGACGATCCGCGACTGACAGACGTCGAGACCGACGACGGGGCGGGGTGTCCGCGGCGGAGGCCGTGGCATCCCGCCCCTCGCGTACGCGGCCGTCCGTTCGCGCGTCGAGGCGCGCTTATGCTGAACGATGCGCAGGTTCACCTGCGACGTGGGCCTGCCCTCACCGCCGGTATAGGGGGCAGTCGGAAGCAACCAGCGATGAGGGCAGGACTCACAGCATATCCCCCTCTTGTCCCCCAAATGGGGGACAAGAGGGGGATTGCATGCCGTTCTCCCAGCGGAGCCCGCGCGGACCCGCATCCGCACGTGATTTGCCCTGGCCCCGACCGGGCCGATACCCTCGCCAGATGTCGTCGATCGCCGCGTTCAGCTCGGAGCTCTCCGTGAGCACCGCTGCGCTGCGCCGACGTCGGGTCGCACGCCGAGTTTCGGCGACCTCGTAGCCCGCCGGTTGTCGGGCTTGCGGGCGTCGCCGCCCCGGTACGCGCTGAATTTCAGCACCCGCCCCGACTCCTAAGGTAGATACATGACCCTCTCGGTCGCCGTCTCCGGCGCTTCCGGCTATGCGGGCGGCGAGATCCTCCGCCTCCTCGCCGATCATCCCGATGTCGAGATCCGCACCGTCACCGCGCACTCCAGCGCGGGTCAGCCGCTTCTCGCCCACCAGCCTCACCTCCGGTCGCTCGCGCACCTCGAGCTGCAGGCGACGACCCCCGAGATCCTCGCGGGCCATGACGTCGTCTTCCTCGCGCTGCCGCACGGCCAGTCCGCGCAGTACACCGACGCCCTCGCCGACACCCCGCTCGTGATCGACGCGGGGGCCGACCACCGCCTCACCTCGTCGGACGATTGGGCCGCGTTCTACGGCGGCACGCACGCCGAGCCCTGGGCGTACGGCGTGCCGGAGCTGCCCGTCGCGGGCGGCAAGCAGCGCGACAACCTGCGCGGCGTGACGCGTATCGCGGCCCCGGGCTGCAACGCGTCCACCGTGGCGCTCTCGCTCGCGCCGGGCGTCGCCGCGGGTGTCATCGACCCGGGCGACATCGTCTCGGTCCTCGCCGTCGGGCCGAGCGGGGCGGGGAAGGCCGCGAAGACGAACCTCCTCGCCAGCGAGATCCTCGGCACCGCCAATCCCTACGCGGTGGGCGGGACGCACCGGCACATCCCCGAGATCCGGCAGGCGCTCGCCGCGGCCGGAGCGGTGGCCGACGGCATCCGGATCTCGTTCACCCCGGTCCTCGTCCCCATGGCGCGGGGGATCCTCGCGACCTCGTCGGCACCCATTCGGGAAGGGGCGACGGATGCCGAGATCCGCGCCGCGTGGGAGAACGCCTACGCCGATGAGCCCTTCGTCGAGCTCCTTCCGGAGGGCGTCTTCCCGCGGACGGCCGACGTGCTCGGCGCCAACGTCGCCTCGATCGGGCTCGCGATCGATCGGGCGGCGAACCGTGTGATCTCGGTCGCCGCGGTCGACAATCTCGTCAAGGGCACGGCCGGAGCCGCCGTGCAGTCCATGAACATCGCCCTGGGTCTCGCCGAGACCACGGCCCTTCCCCTGAACGGAGTCGCCCCGTGAGCGTGACCGCCCCCGCCGGATTCGAGGCGGCCGGAGTCGCCGTCGGCCTGAAGTCGACGCACGCGCGCGACGTCGCCGTCGTGGTCAATCGCGGCCCTCTCAAGGTGGGCGCCGCCGTCTTCACCTCGAACCGGGCGAAGGCCAACCCGATCCTGTGGTCGGAGCAGGTCGTGAAGGACGGCGTCGTCGAGGCCATCGTGCTCAACTCGGGCGGAGCGAACTGCTTCACCGGGTCGTTCGGCTTCCAGACCACGCACCAGACCGCCGAGCGCGCGGCCGAGCTGCTCGGTGTCGGCGCGGGCGATGTGCTCGTGTGCTCGACCGGCCTCATCGGCACCGGTGACGAGGTCTTCCGCGCGAAGGTTCTCGCGGGCGTCGACCAGGGGATCGCGACGCTCTCGCCCGAGGGCGGCGAGGACGCGTCGCTCGCGATCATGACCACCGACTCGAAGCCCAAGCGGGCCGTGCACGTGGGCGAGGGGTGGTCGATCGGCGCGATGGCGAAGGGCGCGGGGATGCTGGCGCCGGGCCTGGCGACCATGCTCGTCGTGATCACCACCGACGTCGTCCTCGACGCGGCCGAGGCGGACGCGGCGCTCCGCGCCGCGACGCGCGTGAGTTTCGACCGGCTCGACTCGGACGGCTGCATGTCGACGAACGACCAGGTCACTTTGATGGCGAGCGGGGCCAGTGGCATCCGGGTTCCCGCCGAGGAGTTCGCCGAGGCTCTCACCGCGGTATGCGACGATCTCGCGGCACAGCTGCAAGGCGATGCCGAGGGCGCCAGCCATGACATCACCATCCGGGTCGTGAACGCCGCGAGCGAGGACGACGCCGTCGTGGTGGGCCGCTCGATCGCCCGGAACAACCTCTTCAAGGCCGCGGTCTTCGGCAACGACCCTAACTGGGGTCGGGTGCTCGCCGCGATCGGGACGACCGACGCCGCCTTCGACCCGTACGACGTCGACGTCTGGATGAACGGCGTGCGCGTGTGCACCGCCGGCGGTCCGGACCGTCCGCGTGAGGACGTCGACCTGACCCCCCGCGCGACCGACCTCGTCGTCGACCTGCGCGTCGGCGAGGCCGCGGCCACGATCCGCACCAACGACCTCACGCACGATTACGTCCACGAGAACAGCGCCTACTCCTCATGACCCACGTCGACCTCCAAGACACCGATCCCGCCGAAGCCAGCGATCGGGCGGTCACGCTCGTCGAATCGCTGCCGTGGGTGCGTAAGTACCGCGACCAGGTCGTCGTGGTGAAGTACGGCGGAAACGCCATGGTCAGCGACGAGCTGCAGGACGCCTTCGCCGCCGACATCGCGTACCTGCGCTACGTGGGCGTGAAGCCCGTCGTCGTGCACGGCGGCGGTCCGCAGATCTCGTCGATGCTGAATCGCCTCGAGATCCCGAGCGAGTTCCGCGGCGGCTATCGCGTCACCTCGACCGAGGCCATCGGCGTGGTCCGGATGGTGCTCACCGGACAGATCAACCCGCAGCTCGTGGCGAAGGTCAACGCGCACGGACCTCTCGCGACCGGTCTCAGCGGAGAGGACGCCGGCCTGTTCGGCGGTCGTCGCCGCGGCGTGGTCGTGGACGGGGTCGAGCACGACCTGGGCCGCGTCGGCGACGTCGTCACGGTCGACCCGCAGCCCGTGCTCGACCACCTGGCCGCGGGCCGCGTGCCGATCGTCTCGAGCATCGCGCCCGATCTCGACCACCCCGGCAACTCGCTGAACGTGAACGCGGATGCCGCGGCCGCGGCGCTCGCGGTCGCGTTGAACGCGAAGAAGCTCGTCGTCCTCACCGACGTGCCCGGGCTCTACGCCGACTGGCCGAACCGCGACTCGCTCGTGTCGCACCTCACCTCGACGGAGCTGCGCGCGATGGTGCCGAAGCTCGAGTCGGGCATGATCCCGAAGATGCAGGCGTGCCTCGACGCCGTCGACGGGGGAGTGCCCACCGCGGCCATCATCGACGGACGCGTGCCGCACTCGGTGCTCGTCGAACTGTTCACCAGCAAGGGAATCGGAACGGAGGTGGTCGCATGACCACGGCAACCTGGCAGGAAGACGCCGGACGCGACCTCGTCCGGAGCTTCGGCGACCGCATGGCGATGTTCGTGCGCGGCGAGGGCGCCTACCTCTGGGACGCCGACGGGACGAAGTATCTCGACTTCCTCGCCGGTATCGCGGTCAACGCCCTCGGTCACGCGCACCCGGTGTTCGTCGAGGCGATCACCGCGCAGGCGTCGACCCTCGCGCACGTCTCGAACTACTTCGCCACGCCGCCGCAGCTCGCGATGGCCGCGCGCCTGAAGCGGCTCGCCGGCACGGGAGAGTCGGGCCGCGTGTACTTCGGCAACTCCGGGGCCGAGGCCAACGAGGCGGCGTTCAAGCTCGCGCGCCTGCACGGCCGCGGCACCGACCGCACGCGCATCCTGACGCTCAAGGGCGGTTTCCACGGCCGCACGATGGGCTCGCTCGCCCTCACCGGCAAGCCCGCGCTGCAGGCCGACTTCCTGCCGATGGTCCCCGGCGTCGAGCACATCGACGCCACGATCGAGGCCCTCGAGGCCGCGGTCGACGAACGTGTCGCCGCTCTGCTGGTCGAGCCGATCCAGGGCGAGGCGGGCGTCGTCGAGCTCCCCGAGGGGTACCTGCAGGCCGCGCGCGAGATCACCGCGCGCCACGGCGCCCTGCTGATCATCGACGAGATCCAGACCGGTGCCGGGCGCACCGGCGCCTGGTTCGGGTTCCAGCACGCCGGCATCGTGCCCGACGCGATCACCGTCGCGAAGGGCATCGGCGGCGGTTTCCCGATCGGCGCGCTCATCACGTTCGGCGCGGCCAGTGACCTGTTCTTCCCCGGCACGCACGGCTCGACCTTCGGCGGCAACGCGCTGGGCACCGCGGTCGGGGGAGCGGTGCTGCAGGAGATCGAGGCATCCGGTCTCGTCGAGAACGCCGCCCGCCGCGAGGGGGAGATCCGCAACGGCATCGCCGCGCTCGGCTCGCCGCTCGTCGCGGGCGTCCGCGGCCGGGGCCTGCTGCTCGGCATCGGCCTCACGAGCCCCGTCGCCAAGGCCGTGGTCGCCGCGGCCCAGCAGCACGGGCTCGTCGTGAATGCCGCCAACGACGACACCATCCGCATCGCGCCGCCCCTCACGATCGGGGATGCCGAGATCGCGCAGTTCCTCGAGTTGTTCGCGGCCGCGCTCTCCACCGTGTCCGATGCCTTGATCCTCGAAGGAGCTCCCGCGTGACCCGCCACCTGCTGCGCGACGACGACCTGACCCCGGCCGAACAGGCCGAGATCCTCGACCTGGCGATCGAGCTGAAGAAGGACCGCTGGGCGCAGAAGCCGCTCGCGGGCCCGCAGACCGTCGCGGTGATCTTCGACAAGTCCTCGACCCGCACGCGCGTCTCGTTCGCCGTCGGCATCGCCGATCTCGGCGGGTCGCCGCTGATCATCTCGACCGCGAACAGCCAGCTCGGCGGCAAGGAGACGCCCTCCGACACGGCCCGGGTGCTGGAGCGTCAGGTCGCCGCGATCGTGTGGCGCACCTACGCGCAGTCGGGGCTCGAAGAGATGGCGCGCGGGACGCGCGTCCCGGTCGTCAACGCCCTCAGCGACGACTTCCACCCCTGCCAGCTCCTCGCCGACCTGCTCACGATCCGCGAGCACAAGGGCGAGCTGAAGGGGCTGACGCTGTCGTTCTTCGGCGACGGGCAGAGCAACATGGCCCACTCGTACGTGCTCGCGGGCGTCACCGCCGGCATGCACGTCCGCGTCGCGGCTCCCGCGGACTATGCGCCGCGCGCCGACGTGATCGCGGATGCCGAGCGGATCGCCGCCGAGACCGGCGGGTCGATCACCCTGAGCGACGACCCCGAGGCCGCGGCATCCGGGGCCGACGTCATCGTCACCGACACGTGGGTGTCGATGGGTAAGGAAGAGGAGAAGCTCGCGCGCATCCGCGATCTGGGTGGGTTCAAGGTCACGAGCGAGCTCATGGCCCTCGCCGACGACGAGGCGATCTTCATCCACTGCCTTCCCGCCGACCGCGGCTACGAGGTCGACGCCGAGGTCATCGACGGCCCCCAGGGCGTCGTGTGGGACGAGGCCGAGAACCGGCTCCACGCCCAGAAGGCGCTGTTGGTGTGGCTTCTGCGCCAGAACTGACGTCCCGGCCACGCCGGCTCTGGACCCGATTCGACGGGCCGGGCCGGCTGGCCGGCGTCGACCTCGCCCGGGGCCTCGCGGTCGTGGGCATGCTGGCCGCGCACCTGCTCGACACCGAGGACTTCGTCGCGGGAGACCCCTCGTCGTGGCTCGACATCGTCAACGGGCGTTCCTCGATCCTGTTCGCGGTCCTCGCGGGCGTGTCGATCTCGCTCGTCACCGGCGGGACGCGACCGGTCGAGGGCTATCGCCGCACCCGCGCCTCGGCGCGGCTGGCGATGAGGGGCGCGTTGCTGTGGGTCATCGGCATCCTGCTCGTGATGACGGGCGTGCCGGTCTACGTGATCCTGCCCGCATACGCCCTGCTGTTCGTGCTGTCGCTGCCGTTCCTCGGGATGCGCCCTCGGGCGCTCTTCCTCACCGCGGGAGCGCTGGCGCTCGTCATGCCGTGGATCCAGCCCGTGCTCGACGCCGCGCCGATCTGGTCGGGTCGCGGGGGCGACGAGCTGGCAGCGGCTCTCGGGTGGCACTACCCCTTCCCCGTGTGGATCGCCTTCCTGCTCGCCGGGATGGGCCTCGGACGCCTGGACCTCCGGCTGCTGCCCGAGCAGGCGCTGATCGTGCTCTCGGGCTCCGCGCTCACGCTGGCGGGATACGGGCTCGCCCTCGCGACGGCGCCCCTCGTGGCGGGGAACGCCTATCTCTCGACGGTCCTGACCGCCGAGGACCACTCGGCGGGGCTCGGCGAGGTGATCGGCTCGGGCGGCTTCGCGATCGCGGTGATCGGGCTGTGTCTGCTGCTGTGCCGCACGCCGCTGCGCTGGGTCGCGGTCCCGCTCCGCGCCGTCGGCTCGATGCCGCTGACCGCCTACGTCGTGCAGCTGCTGGTGTGGGCCGTCGTCGCTCTGGCCGTGCTCGGCGACACCTCGGATCTGTGGGGGATCCGCGCGCTCGAGCTCTTCGGTCCGCTGACCCTCGGTCTGATCGTCGGGTGCACCGCGTGGGTGCTGACGGTCGGCCGGGGACCGCTCGAAGCGCTCGTCGACGCGATCGTGCGTCTCGTCGTGGGACGGGATGCCGCGGCCCCGAGCGAGCGCTGAGAGTCGGGCCTCGCTGGGCTGGGTCGGTGCTGTCAGTGGCGGGGAGGCGTCCCCGGGCCGTGGGCCGTGCCAAACTCCGGAGGATTTGGGGGTTCGTCCGGTTTTGAGGCCCCGAGGGGGCGGGGAATCGTCGATTGTTCCGGAGTTCGGCACGCGCGGCGGGCCGGCTCGGGGCGGGGCCGCCGGCGGCCGCGTGGCGGGCCGGCCCTCGTCACGGCGACGGCGCTGTCGGCCGCCCTCGGTAGGCTGGGGGCATGAGCAGCGAGACCGGCCAGGCGACGAACGAGGGAGCCCTGTGGGGCGCCCGTTTCTCGGGCGGACCCTCTCCCGAACTGGCGGCGCTGAGCCGTTCGACGCACTTCGACTGGGACCTCGCCCTCTACGACATCGCCGGCTCGCACGCGCACGCCGCGGCCCTCGAGGCTGCCGGATATCTCGACGCGGCAGAGGCCGCGGCCATGCACGCGGGACTCGACGAGCTCGCCGCCCGCGTGAAGGACGGCACGCTGGTCGCCGCCCCCGGCGACGAAGACGTCCACGGCGCTCTCGAGCGCGTGCTCATCGAGACTGTGGGGCCCGCGCTCGGCGGCAAGCTGCGCGCCGGCCGCAGCCGCAACGACCAGATCGCGACGCTCGTGCGTCTCTACCTGCTCGACCACGCGCGCACCCTGACCCGCGAGGTCCTGCGCCTGATCGACGCGCTCGTCGCCCAGGCCGAGGCGAACGACGGAGCCATCATGCCCGGGCGCACGCACCTCCAGCACGCGCAGCCCGTCCTCCTCGCGCACCACCTGCAGGCCTACGGCTGGGCGTTCACGCGCGGCATCGAGCGCCTGCGCGACTGGTCGGTGCGGGCCTCGGTCTCGCCCTACGGCGGGGGAGCGCTCGCCGGAGCGACCCTGGGCCTCGACCCGCAGCTCGTCGCCGACCGATTGGGACTCGCGCGCCCGGCCGAGAACTCGCTCGACGGCACCGCCTCGCGCGACGTCGTGGCCGAGTTCGCGTTCATCACCGCGATGATCGGCGTCGACCTCTCGCGTCTGGCCGAAGACGTCATCCTCTGGAACACCCGCGAGTTCGGCTTCGTCACGCTCGACGACTCCTACTCCACGGGCTCGAGCATCATGCCGCAGAAGAAGAACCCCGACATCGCCGAGCTCGCGCGCGGCAAGGCCGGCCGTCTGATCGGCAACCTCTCCGGCCTGCTCGCCACGCTGAAGGGTCTGCCGCTGGCGTACAACCGCGACCTGCAGGAAGACAAAGAGCCGGTCTTCGACTCGGTGCGCACGCTCGAGCTCGTGCTGCCGGCGTTCTCGGGCATGATCGCGACGCTCCGCTTCCACACCGACCGCATGGCGGAGCTCGCCCCGCAGGGCTTCTCGCTCGCCACCGATGTGGCCGAGTGGCTCGTCCGTCAGGGCGTGGCGTTCCGCGACGCGCACGAGATCTCGGGCGCGCTGGTGCGCGCGTGCGAGGAGCGCGAGATCGGTCTCGAAGACGCCGACGACGCCCTGTTGGCATCCGTCTCTCCGTCGCTCACGCCCGCGGTGCGCGAGGTGCTGACCATCGAGGGGTCGGTGTCGAGCCGCACCGGTGTCGGTGGGACGGCTCCCGAGCGCGTGCGTGAGCAGCGCGAAGAGCTCGTGTCGCGGGCTCAGTCGGCCGCGCGCACGCTGATCGACTGATCAGCTTTTGGCTTATCAAATCCGAACGATAAGCCATAGCCTTATCAGGTGATCTATCGGACTCCCGTGGTGCCCGTGTGAGGCGTCGAGCGACAGACCTGCCGCGTCTGGAAGTCCTTTGGCGGCAACTCGAGAACGTCAACGCGTTGATTCGGCACGCCGACACGAAGCTGACCACGTTGATCGCTTTCGCGGGGGTGGCGGGGGGTGGGCTGTTCGTTGTGTCGGACAGAGCCGACCCCGCATGGGTTGTCTTCTTCTCGGCCCTTTGCGGGCTCCTGATCGCCGCTTCGGGGGTACTCGCCCTCGCCGCTCTTCTCCCGCGTCGACCCTACCGACCCGGGCGTGCGACGGAACACATCTACTTTCGAGCCATCGCGAAAGAGTACGAGGGTCCGGATGCCTATACGGCTAGTGTTCTGAAAGACGGCGTTGACCTGAGCGTCAACCTTGCTCGCCAGATCCAGATCAATGCCGTTATCGCGGACCGGAAGTTCGCATTGAGCAGTGGGGCGACGTTGTGTCTGATGGCCGCGGGACTCCTCCTCGCCGTCGTGGCGGGGCATCAGATGTTTGGGTGAGGCGATGATGAGGGCGCGGCGGCGTTTCCCTGCGGTCGCGGTCGCGCCCTGGCATCCGGGGTCCGATACCCCCGCTGGTAGCCTGAACGGGTGTCTGCACCGATCGATGCGGCGCCCGTGAGCGCCCTCCAGCCCGCCAATGACCCGACTTTCGACAATGTCTGGGACGAGCTGGTCTATCGCGGACTCATCCACGTGTCGACCGACGAGACCGAGCTGCGCGAGCTCCTCGGCGGCGACCCGATCGTCTTCTACTGCGGCTTCGACCCGACCGCGCCGAGCCTGCACCTGGGCAACCTCGTGCAGCTGCTCACCATGCGTCGCCTGCAGCTCGCCGGACACCGCCCGCTCGGGCTCGTCGGCGGCTCGACCGGTCTGGTCGGCGACCCCCGCCCCACGGCCGAGCGCACGCTCAACACGCGCGAGACGGTGGCCGAGTGGGTGTCGCGCCTGCGAGCCCAGGTCGAGCGCTTCCTGAGCTTCGAGGGCGACAGTGCCGCCCGCATGGTGAACAACCTCGATTGGACGGCGCCCCTGAGCGCGATCGACTTCCTGCGTGAGATCGGTAAGCACTTCCGCGTCGGCACGATGCTGAAGAAAGACGCCGTCAGCGCGCGCCTGAACTCCGAGGCCGGCATCAGCTACACCGAGTTCAGCTACCAGATCCTGCAGGGACTCGACTACCTCGAGCTGTACCGCCAGTACGGCTGCGTGCTGCAGACCGGCGGCAGCGACCAGTGGGGCAACCTCACCAGCGGCACCGACCTGGTCCGCAAGGTCGAGGGCGCGTCGGTCCACGCCATCGGCACCCCCCTCATCACCAACAGCGACGGCACGAAGTTCGGCAAGAGCGAGGGCAACGCCATCTGGCTGGATGCCGACATGTGCAGCCCGTGGGCCATGTACCAGTTCTGGCTCAACACCGACGACCGCGACGTGATCGAGCGCCTCAAGGTGTTCACGTTCCTCACGCGCACCGAGATCGAAGAGTACGCGGGACTCGTCGAGAGCGAGCCGTTCCGCCGCGCCGCGCAGAAGCGCCTCGCACGCGAGGTTGTCACGACCGTGCACGGAGCGGAGGCGACCGAAGCCGTCATCGCCGCGACCGAGGCGCTGTTCGGCCAGGGCGACGTGAAGGCTTTGGATGCCGCCGTGCTCCGCACGGCACTCGAGGAACTGCCGAACGCGACGATCGCCCGCGGAACCACCGTCGTCGAGGCGCTGACTGCCACCGAATTGTCGTCGAGCCTCAGCGACGCGCGCCGCGCGATCGCGCAGGGCGGCGTCTCGCTGGACGGCGAGAAGGTGACGAGCGACGACGCCGTGGTGCAGGGGACTCTCCCGGGCGGCGTCTCGGTGCTGCGCCGCGGCAAGAAGACGCTCGCGGGACTCTTCCTCAGCTGACATGCCGTTCACCGTCAGCCACGCGGTCGTCGCCCTGCCCTTCGTGCGGACGCCGCTGGTGCCGGCGGCGATCGCGATCGGCGCGATGACCCCCGACCTTCCGCTGTTCCTGCGCGGAATCGTGCCCCCGTACTCCGTGACCCACGATCTCGCGTGGCTGCCGGTGACGGTCGTCCTGGCGTTCGTGCTGCTTCTCGTGTGGCGCTGCGTCCTGCGCCCCGCGACGCGCGAGCTGCTGCCGCGGCGCATCGCCGAGCGCCTGCCCGACGGATGGGATGCCGGTGCCCCCACGGTCGCGCGCGAGACCGTGCGCGGGGGAGTCGTCGGCATCCTGTGGCTCGTCGTCTCGCTCGCGCTCGGGGTGGTCACGCACGTCGCGTGGGACTTCTTCACGCACGAGGGGCGAGCGGGCGATGCCCTGTTCCCCGCGCTCGAGCAGCAGTGGGGGCCGCTCCTGGGCGTGAAGTGGCTGCAGTACGGCTCGGGGGCGTTCGGGCTGGCGGGGCTGGCGGTCTTCGGGTTGTGGTGGCTGTCGAAGCGCACGGCGGTGCCCGTGCGGCGTGTGGTTCAGGATGCCGTGCGCGCGGTGTGGTGGCTCTCGCTTCCGGTCGCGCTGGTCGGGGCGACACTCGTGGCGCTCGCGGTCGAGGGAGGGTTCGGGGCGGAGTACACCCCGACCCACCTGATCTACGGCGTGCTCGTGAAGGTCGCCGCCGTGTGGGGTATCGCGACCGTGCTCCTCGCCGTTCTCGTGCAGGCGCGGCGTGCGCGGCTCGCGCGGACGGCACGCGGCTGACCCGCGGCGCGCGGCGCGCGCCTCGCGGTGCGCGGCCCGGGGTGCGCGGCTCACGGCGCGGGATGGGCGAGACTGCACACGGCTGACAAATCCACTGCAGCCTGCAGTGGGGATGTCAGCGCGTTGCAGTCTCGCGGAGCCTGGAGCCTGGAGCCCGGCTCCTGCCCGCGGGTCACGCGGGCCGCGGGGCGGGCGGCGGCTAGACTCGACGACGTTATGACGAAGGCGGGAGACTCGGTGTCGGCGAGCACGAAGGGCAGCAAGACGGGCGAAGACGAGGTCATCCTCGGCCCCACCGGTCGTCCCTACCAGGGGTTCCCCACCCCGCCGGCTCTCGACAGCCACGGTCCCGCGCGGATCATCGCGCTGTGCAACCAGAAGGGCGGCGTCGGCAAGACGACGACGACCATCAACCTCGCCGCCTCGCTCGCCGGCTACGGCCGCCGCGTGCTCGCGATCGACTTCGACCCGCAGGGTGCGCTGTCGGCGGGTCTCGGCATCCAGACCCATGACGTGCCGACGATCTACGACCTGCTGCTCGACACCAAGCGCGACCCGCGCGAGGTCATCGTGCAGACGCGTGTCGAGGGTCTCGACGTGCTGCCGGCCAACATCGACCTGTCGGCCGCCGAGGTGCACCTCGTCAACGAGGTCGCCCGCGAGACGATCCTCGCGCGCGTGCTGCGTAAGGTCGCGGCCGACTACGACGTCATCCTCATCGACTGCCAGCCCTCGCTGGGCCTGCTCACCGTGAACGCGCTCACCGCCGCACACGGCGTGCTCATCCCGCTCGAGTGCGAGTTCTTCGCCCTGCGCGGTGTCGCGCTGCTGGTCGAGACCATCGACAAGGTGCGCGACCGGCTGAACCCGGCGATCCAGCTCGACGGCGTGCTGGCCACGATGTACGACCCCCGCACGCTGCACTCGCGCGAGGTGCTCGAGCGTGTCGTCGAGGCATTCGGCGACGACGTGCTCGAGACGGTCATCGGTCGCACGGTGAAGTTCCCGGATGCCTCGGTCTCGGGCATGCCGATCACGGAGTTCGCGCCCGAGCACGCCGCCGCCCAGGCCTACCTGCGGTTGGCGCGGGAGCTGGTCGCGCGTGGCGCCGTCGCCTGACGACACCCGCGTCGCGGCGGCATCCGCCCCCGGTGGCTTCGACGAGCTCAGCCACCTCTCGCGCGAGACTGGTGATCCCGCGACCGAGGTCCCTGAGCCCGTCGAAGGGACCGACGCCGCCGGCTTCCGCGTCACCCTCCCCGTCTTCGACGGACCGTTCGACCTGCTCCTCACCCTCATCTCGCGCGCCGAGCTCGACATCACCGAGGTCGCCCTCAGCCGTGTGACCGACGAGTTCATCGCGTACCTCCGCGACCTCGGTCCCGAGCAGGACCTCGATGAGGCATCCGAGTTCCTCGTGGTCGCGGCGACGCTGCTCGACATGAAGATCGTGGGTCTTCTGCCCCAGGGTGAGCTCGTGGATGCCGAATCCGTGGCGCTGCTCGAAGCGCGCGACCTGCTGTTCGCCCGACTCCTTCAGTACCGGGCGTTCAAGGAGGTGTCGGCGTGGTTCGCGCGGTGCCTGCAGCGCGAGGACCGCCGTCACACCCGGGACGTGCGACTCGACGAGAAGTACCGCGCAGCCGTGCCGGAGCTCGTGTGGACGCTCAGCCTCGACGACTTCGCGGCCCTCGCCGTCGTCGCGATGGCGCCCAAGCAGATCCCCACCGTCGGGCTCGACCACCTGCACGCGCCGCTCGTGAGCATCCGCGAGCAGGCCGCGATCGTCGTGACGCTGCTCCGTTCGGCGGGCACCCTGAACTTCCGCGACCTCGTCGCCGGCGTCACCGAGACCGGCGTCGTCGTCGCGCGGTTCCTCTCGATCCTCGAGCTGTACCGCCACGCGGCGCTGTCGTTCGAGCAGCTCGAGCCGCTGGGGGAGCTGACGCTGCGCTGGACCGCCGAGAGGTGGTCGGAAGAGAACCTCGCCGCCCTGGGAGCCGACTATGACCGCTGACCCGCAGGCCCCGATCCCGGCTCCGCGCGCGAGCGATCCGGCATCCGTCGCCCGTCGTCTGGAGGCGATCCTGCTCGTCGTCGACGAGCCGCAGAGCCTCGTGAGCCTTGCCGCCGCGGTGGGCGCGCCCGTGCCGGCCGTGCGACAGGCGGTCGAGGCGCTCGTCGCGGACTACAACGGCGAGATCGGTGGGCCGGTCCGTGGCTTCGAGCTGCGCGAGGTCGGCGGCGGATGGCGGTTGTACGTCCGCGAGGAGTACGACGACGTCGTGGGCGAGTTCGTGAACACCCAGGCGCCCTCGCGGCTGTCGCAGGCGGCGCTCGAGACCCTGGCCGTCATCGCGTACAAGCAGCCCGTGACGCGGGGGCAAATGGCATCCATCCGCGCCGTGAACGTCGACTCGGTCGTCCGGACGCTGCTCGCCCGCGGGCTCATCACCGAGGTGTTCACCGACCCCGACACGGGGGCGATCCACTATGGGACGACCGACCAGCTGCTGGTCAATCTGGGCATCAACTCGCTCGACGAGCTGCCCCACATCTCGCCGTTGCTCGACGACGGCGCCGACGGATTCGACGGAGAGGTTCTGAAATGACTGACGCTTCGACAGGCTCAGCGACCGGGGGCTCGCGCTCAGCGACCGGGGGCTCGCGCTCGGCGAGCGGGGGCGAAGAGGGTGTCCGCCTGCAGAAGGTGCTCGCGAATGCGGGTGTGGCCTCGCGGCGCGTCTCGGAAGAGATGATCGTCGCGGGCCGCGTACGGGTCAACGGGCAGGTGGTGACCGAGCTCGGCTCGCGCATCGACCCCGAGGCCGATCTCGTCGACGTCGATGGCACGGCGATCCAGCTCGACGCGTCGAAGCGCTACGTCATCCTGAACAAGCCCACGGGCGTCGTCAGCTCCATGAGCGACGACCGCGGGCGCCCCGACCTGCGGCGCTACACGAAGGACTGGGACGAGCGTCTGTTCAACGTCGGACGACTGGATGCCGACACCTCGGGCCTTCTCGTCCTGACCAACGACGGCGACCTCGCCCACGTGCTCGCACACCCCTCGTTCGGCGTGACGAAGGTGTACATCGCGAAGGTCGAGGGGCAGGTGCTGCCCCAGACGATCCAGCGGCTGATCAAAGGCGTCGAGCTCGAGGACGGACGGATCGCGGCCGACAAGGCGCGCCTGCTCGACGCGTCGCGCGGCGAGAGCCTTGTCGAACTCACGCTGCACTCGGGCAAGAACCGGATCGTCCGGCGCATGATGGCCGAGGTCGGCCACCCCGTCGTCGAGCTGGTCCGTCGGCAGTTCGGGCCGCTGCACCTGGGAACACTCCCGGTGGGCAAGGCGCGCGAGTTGACTACAGTAGAACGCGGCGCCCTGCTCACGCTGTCCCGTCGGGACGGCGACACTCCCGCGGAGTGAGCCTCCGGGGCGTCTCGCGGTGCGAGGGGCGCCGCCCAGGGCAGGAGACCCGATGAGCGAACCGAACGGAACGTCCGCGCGCGCGGCCGGGCCTTTGGCGACCCGCACGAGCGGCACCGTCCGCGTCGTCGGCTCGGGCCTGCTGGGTGCGAGCATCGGCCACGCGCTCACCGCGCGCGGGGTCGACGTCGTGCTCGTCGACGCCTCTCCCTCGCAGCTGCGCCTCGCGATCGACTACGGCGCGGGCCGCGCCGAGCGCCCCGACGACCGACCGTCACTCATCGTGGTCGCCACGCCGCCCGACGTGATCGCCGATGTCGTGCAGCGTGAGCTGGAGGCGTTCCCGGATGCCGTCGTCACCGACGTCGCGAGCGTGAAGCTCGAGCCGCTGCGGACGCTTCGCGAGCGCGGCGTCGACCTCAGACACTACATCGGCTCGCATCCCATGGCCGGACGCGAGCGCGGGGGAGCGATCTCGGCCCGCGCCGACATCTTCATCGGCCGTCCGTGGGTCGTGTGCCGGGACGCCGAGACCTCCGCGCACGACCTCTCGCTCGTCGAGGGGCTCGCGCTCGATCTCGGCGCGACGCTCATCGAGATGACGCCCGAGGAGCACGACGAGTCCGTCGCGCTCATGTCGCACGTGCCCCAGCTGGTCGCGAGCCTGCTCGCCGGTCGTTTCGTCGAGGCGCCCGACGGATCCCTGCGCCTCGCGGGTCAGGGCGTGCGCGACACGACGCGCATCGCGGCATCCGCTCCCGAACTGTGGGTGCAGATCCTCGGCGCGAACTCGGCACCCGTGGTCGAGGTGCTCGACCAGCTCGCCGCCGACCTGTCCGAGGTCGCCGAGGCGCTGCGCGACCCCGACGTGCCCGGTGCGCGGCGCGCGATCGCCGACACCATCCGCCGCGGTAATGAGGGCGTGGAGCGCCTGCCCGGCAAGCACGGCCAGAACCGCCGTTTCGATACCTTCGTCGTCATGGTCGACGACACCTCCGGCCAGCTGGGTCGCCTCTTCGGCGAACTCGGCGACCTCGACGTCAACGTCGAAGACCTACGCCTCGAGCACTCGCCCGGAGCACCGTTCGGTCTGGCGGAGATCAGCGTCGTCCCCGACGCGGTCCGCCGGGCGGTCGACGGGCTCCAGCAGCGCGGTTGGCGGATTGCGAGCACCACCCATGACTGAATCCCTCCTCAAGCCCGCTCTCGGCGGCCCCGTCGAGGGCTCGTCGGCGGGAGCCCCGGTCGTCGTCGCGATCGACGGCCCCGCCGGCAGCGGAAAGTCGAGCGTGTCGAAGGCCGCGGCCGCGCGCCTCGGCTACGGCTTCCTCGACACCGGAGCCGCCTACCGGGCCCTCGCCTGGCACGCGCTCGAGCACGGCGTCGACACCTCCGACGCCACGGCCGTCCTCGAGGTCTTCGGCGACTTCGACTACGCCATCTCGCTCGACACGACCGACCGCTGGGTGCGCGTCGGTTCCGTCGACGTGACCGCCGCGATCCGCGAGCCCCGGGTCACCGACGCCGTGAGCGGGGTCGCGCGTGTCGCCCCCGTGCGGCACGCCGTGAACGAGCTGTTCCGTCGGCTCGTGGCATCCGCCGCTCTTCCGGGCGTCGTGGTCGAGGGACGTGACATCACGACCGTCGTGTTCCCCGATGCGCCGGTGCGGATCCTTCTGACCGCGGCGCCCGAGGTGCGCGCCGCGCGGCGCAGCGCAGAACTGACGACACAGGATGCCGCAGCCGTCGCCGCCGCGCTGCACAAGCGCGACGCGGCCGATTCCACGGTCGTCGACTTCCTCACCGCCGCTGAAGGCGTCGAGGTCGTCGACTCGACCCACCTCGATTTCGAACAGACCGTCGATGCCGTGCTGAGCGTCGTCGACTCCACGATGGGAGCCCGCGATGGGCGTTGAAGACGAGTACGAGGGCGGGCCCGACCAGCTCGCCGAGAAGATGGCCGAGCTGGACGAGGTCCTCGCCGAACAGCGGGCCGAGGCGCTGCGCGCGGGCCTCGAGGACTTCGACCTCGACGAGGACGATGCGGCGCTCCTCGCCGGTCTCGCCTCGGGCGAGGGAGCGATCGAGTTCCTGCCGGCGCTGCCGGTGGTCGCGATCGTCGGTCGCCCCAACGTCGGCAAGTCGGCGCTCGTGAACCGCATCCTCGGGCGCCGCGAGGCGGTCGTCGAAGACACTCCCGGCGTCACGCGCGACCGCGTCACGTACAAGGCCGAGTGGCTCGACCGCCGCTTCTCGCTCGTCGACACCGGCGGGTGGGAGCCCGACGCGAAGGGCATCGACCGTTCGGTCGCCGCGCAGGCCGAGGTCGCGATCGACCTCGCCGACGTCGTGCTCTTCGTCGTGGACGCCACGGTGGGGGCGACCTCGACCGACGAGCACGTCGTGAAGCTGCTGCGCAAGAGCAAGAAGCCCGTCTTCCTCATCGCCAACAAGGTCGACGACGCCCGCCAGGAGCCCGAGGCCACGGCCTTGTGGAACCTGGGTCTCGGCGAGCCGCACCCCGTGTCGGCGATCCACGGTCGCGGTGTCGCCGACCTGCTCGACGAGCTCATGAAGGTGCTTCCCGACGTCTCGGCCGTCGCGAAGTACGAGATCGGCGGGCCGCGCCGCGTCGCGATCCTCGGTCGCCCGAACGTCGGCAAGTCGTCGCTGCTGAACAAGGCCGCGGGCGAGGAGCGCGTCGTCGTGAACGAGCTCGCCGGCACCACCCGTGACCCCGTGGACGAGGTCGTCGAGCTCGGCGGCAAGCTCTGGACGCTCGTCGACACCGCCGGCATCCGTCGTCGTGTTCACCTGTCGCAGGGCGCCGACTTCTACGCGTCGCTGCGCACCTCGACGGCGCTGGAGAAGTCCGAGGTCGCCGTCGTCGTGCTCGACGTGTCGCAGCCGATCAGCGTGCAGGACCTCAACATCATCGACCTCGTGCTCGAGTCGGGTCGCGCGCTCGTGCTGGCGTTCAACAAGTGGGACCGCCTGAACGACGACGACATGGAGAACCAGGACCGCCGTCGTTACCTCGAGCGCGAGATCGAGCAGGACCTCGCGCACGTCGCCTGGGCTCCGCGCGTGAACATCTCGGCCCGCACCGGCCGTCACCTCGACAAGCTCGTGCCCGCGCTCGAGACGGCGCTGGAGTCGTGGGACACCCGCATCCCCACCGGCAAGTTCAACGCGTTCCTGTCGGAGCTCGTCGCCGAGCACCCTCACCCGCTCCGCGGCGGCAAGCAGCCCCGCATCCTGTTCGGCACGCAGGCGGCGACGCGTCCGCCGACATTCGTGCTGTTCACGACCGGGTTCCTCGACCCTGGTTACCGCCGGTTCATCCAGCGGCGCCTCCGCGAGATCTACGGTTTCGAGGGCACGCCGATCGTGCTGAACATGCGCATCCGCGAGAAGCGCCAGCGCTGATCCGCTCCGAGAACGCCCCGGTCGCCGTTGCGGTGACCGGGGCGTTCTCTCGTTGTTCGCGAAACAATCGCGCGATTTCTCACAGAAACCTCCCAGGAATCGGTACGCTGCATCAGCGGTGGGCTACAGGGTCCGCCCGCGTGCGGCACGTCGGCCGCTGACAAGGGGGATCTCCATGACCAATCTGCAGGCCGAACCGGCACTCGATCAGCCGTACTACGGAGCGCCGTTCGGTGCGGCCGTGCGCCGCATCTTCAAGAAGTACGCGACGTTCACCGGTCGCGCGAGCCGCAGCGAGTACTGGTGGTGGATCCTCGCGAACGGCCTCGTCGTCCTCGTGCTCAACGTGCTCGCGGCCGTGACGGGCGGGGTCACCACGGGCCCGTACGGCGAGGTGCAGCTCGCCGGTGGGATCGGTGTGATCTTCGTCGTGCTGTCGGTGATCTGGGGCCTGGCCACGATCGTCCCGCACATCGCGGTTCTCGTGCGCCGCCTGCACGACACCAACCGCAGCGGCTTCTGGGCGTTCATCTACTTCGTGCCGCTCGTCGGGCCGATCATCCTCTTCGTCTTCACGCTGCTGGGCTCGAAGCCCGAGGGTGCGCGGTTCGACCGCTGACCTTTGTCTTCGCGTGCCCCGGCCCCGATTGCGGGGGTCGGGGC
>NZ_JARHXC010000089.1:0-14173 GCF_029222405.1 Microbacterium sp. Kw_RZR3
CCGGACAGGAACAGTTCCTGGCACCGGTGAGCTACGGCATCGCCGCCACCGTCATGAACCCCTCGACGTCGTGGCAGCGCGTGGTGCTCGACGGAGACGAGGTCGTGGGCTTCGTCAGCGCCAACTTCGATCCCGAGGCGCACGAAGAGCACTTCCGCTCCGTTCTGTGGCGCATCAACGTCGACGCCGATGAGCAGGGCCGCGGCGTCGGCAGCTACGCGATCGCCGCGGTGCTCGCCGAGGCGCGCGGGCGCGGCATGGACCACGTCGACGTCATCTACGAGCCCGGCGTCGGCGGCCCCGAGGCCTTCTTCCAGCGCGTGGGTTTCCAGCCCGTCGGCGAGACCGAGTACGGCGAGGTGATCGCGCGCGTCAGCGTCTGACCCCGCAAAGCGGTGTCCTGACCTCCCGGGCCGGACGCGACCCCGGTGCGGCACGACGTTCGCAGAATCGCGCCGAACTCGCAGAGCGTCAGCGGGAATCCGCCCAGGACGCGGATTCTGCGAAGGCCGTGGGCGAGGCGCAGAGTGTTCGCGCACATCGGAAGACTTCCTCAGGTTCTGCCCATTTTCTGACCCGAAGCGTGCGCCACCGCGGGTGACAGCCCGGCACATTCGACACCGTGGATCTTCGCGAACGGATCATCGAGCGGGACGGTATCGCTGCCCGCCGCGGCGCGACGGATGCGGACGTGACCGCCGCGCGTGCGGGTGCGAGGATCGCGTGCATCACCGCTGCTCTCGACGTCGCCGCAGCATGCCACCCTCCGCAGCGTGTGGACGAAACCCATTGCGCCGGTCGGCAGAAACAGCTGCTCGAGTCGGTGGAAGACGCGCGCGCCCGCATCGTCCTCTGTGTGGGTCGCGAGGACGCGCTCGTGATCCGGGAGGCGGCCACGCGGGCTGAGCGACGAGATCCCGCGGCGCTCCGGCGCGGCGCATGACCGGGGACGGCATCCCGCCAGCTGGCCGAAGAGGTCGGCAGACTCTCCCACTCGAGGCTCGAGATGTACTGGCGCAGCCCGCTCAGCGAAGGTCGCGGCGAAGGAACGACCAGGCTCCCCCGCTCAGCACGGCCGCGATCCACACGGCAGCGAGGGCGGTCGCGGCGGCGGGCACCGGCCCCACGGCGGCGTCGATCCCGAGCGGTCCGAGCTCCCGGCCGACCGCGCGCAGAAGCGTGGGCAGGGGGAGCCACGCGGCGACCGAAGGCCACAGCGGCGCGATCAGGAACGCCGAGCTGAGCGACAGCGGGGCGACGAACAGGGCCGGGAGATGCGCCTGCAAGAGCAACCCGATGCCGAGTCCCCACAGCGCCGCGGCCGCCCCGATTACCGCGGAAATCCCCACCGAACCGAGGTCGAGCCCCCGCAGACCGAGGGCGGCCGTCAACGCCAGCCGACCGCCGAGCAGCGATGCCACCGCGACGAGCGCGCCGCTCAGCGCGGTGAAGGGGATCCGCGCGGCCAGATGCCACCGCCGCGGCTGCAGGGTGGCGCGCTGAGCGACGACCCCTGCGCGCCGGTCGACCGTGTATCGGAACGACCCGTAGATCGCCGCCATGACCGCGCCGTACATCGCGATCACGGTCGACAACGGTGCCGCGATCGCAGCTCTCGCCTCGTCGGGCGCCGTGGCGAGATCACCCGGAACGCTCGCCCCGATCGACGCGGACAGCACGATCGCGGCGACGCAGACACCCGCGAGGGGCAGATCGCCGACCGCGGAACGGGCCTGGGCGCTGAGTGCGCGCCCGAGTCCGACCGACACCGACACGTTCATCGGAACCGCCGACGCCCGACGGTCCACGCCGCGACCGTCAGGGCGACCGTCCAGCCCACAGCCACGAGGAGAGCGAGCCCTGGATCCAGCAGGACGGGATGATTTCGCGGCGAGGCGAGGGCGGCGAGCGACAGGCCGGGAGAGAACCGGGCGATGTCGGGGGCGGACCCCAGGAAGGCCATCTCGAAGGCGATCGGCCCCGCCAGCACGATGGCTGCGGCCACGTAGTAGTTGCCGGCGATCCAGCCGACCGCCGAGCCGAGGATGGCGCCGAGCATCGCACCGGGCAGGGATCCGAGTACGGTGGCCGTCGCCGCCGCGGACGGGGCAAACACGAGGCCGTTCACGCCGAGGACGATCGTCGCGACGCCGCACCAGACCGCACCGAGCCCGACGGTGAGGACCACCGCCACCCCGATCGCGGCGACGCCCTTCGCGACGAACGCGCGACGGAAACCGATCTGCGCGACCGTCCGGGCCATCGAGACGTAATAGAACTCGCGCGTCACCCCGAACGCCCCGGCGAACCCCGCGACGACGAAGGACCACGCGAGCGGTGCGAGGAGCAGCTCCGTCGCGGTCGTGGCATCCAGGGATCTCATCCGTCCGAGGGTGTCGTCGCTGGTGAGAACGATCACCGGGACGAAAGCGCCGAGCAGCAGGACCGCGAGCGTGTTCGCCCCGCTGCGCGAGCGGAGGAGCTCGGAACGGATCACGCCGATCACGCGTCGCGCCCCTCGACGAGGTCGAAGTAGCGCTCCTCGAGCGACGCGCCGCTGCCCGCGGGCACGAGGTCGCTCAGCGCACCGGCGAAGAGAACGCCCCGCTGGAGGATCACGACCTCGTCGACGGTGTTCTCGAGTTCGGCGAGCTGGTGGCTCGAGACGAGCACCGTGCCGCCGGCCCGGGCGAAGGTCCGCAGGTACCGGCGGAACCATCGGATGCCGTCCGGGTCGAGGCCGTTGGACGGCTCGTCGAGCACGAGCGTCCGCGGCGAGCCGATGAGCGCGGTCGCGAGCCCGAGCCGCTGCACCATGCCCGTGGAGAAGGACTTCACCCGCCGACGGGCATCGGCGGCGAGGCCCACCTCGTCGAGCACCTCGTCCACCCGACGCCGGGCGGCCCCCACCGCGAGACGTGCGATCTCGAGGTGCCGACGCGCGGTGATGCCGACCTCGAAGCCGAAGCCGTCCATCTGGACGCCGACGTGCGCCGAGGGCTGCGCGAGGCGGGCGAACGGCATCCCGTCGATGAGAGCCTCGCCCCGGGTCGGAGCCGACAGTCCGACGAGCGTGCGCAGCGTCGTGGACTTGCCCGCGCCGTTGGGACCGAGAAGCCCCACGATGCTGCCGCGACGCACGGCGAACGAGACGTCGTCGACGGCGGTGCGGGAGCCGTAGGTCTTCGTGAGGTGGCGGACCTCGAGCGCGTTGTCTGTCATCGGGCCTCTTTCGGTTCGGATGTCGGGGGGTCGAGAAGGGAGAGCAGAGTGGACGCGGGCTCGACGACGTGGGTCGCCCACACGGCCTCGAGCAGCGAGCGCGAGCCGAGGTGCACGACCGCCCGGCCGGCGGCGGGCACGGCCCCGGCGGGGGCGTCGACCGCGCCGATCACGCGGACGTCGGCCGCGACACCGCGAACCTCGACCGGCGAGAACGCCGTGAGCGGTGCGGTGGTCGTCCGCGACGGCGCGGGCTGCACGACACCCCGCGCCACGACGACCTCGGCGACGATGCCGCTGGTCATCAGGTCGACCGGGAGGCCGTCGGGGAGGGCTCTGTCGTCGGCGGACCCGACGGGGACGACCAGCTCGATGCGGTCGTCGGCGGTCGTGAAGCCGACGGTCCGCGCGTCGCCCACGGGGATGGCCGCGGCCGCACAGACGACGGCCGCGACGAGCGCGGCGCTCACCAGCACGAAGCGGGAGCGCCCGCGCCCTCGTGTCCACCCGCCAGCGAGCCACCGGACGACCAGGGTCCCGACCGCGGCGACCACCACAGCCTCGAGGACCAGCACGACGACGGCACCGCCCGGCCCCGTGCCGGCCAGCCCGCGCACCGCGCGCTCCAGGGCGGCGCACACGAGTGCCGACGGAACGACCGCGCTCAGGATGCCGAAGGGAACGCTCCACCACCGGTTCAGTGCCCGGGGCGCGGACGCGCCGCCGAACAGGACGCGGCGCAGCGCGTCGGCGGCATCCGCCATCGTCCGCCCGCGCAGATTCGGTTCGTCCAGGGCGCTCATCAGCGCGATGTACCCGTCGAACCGCACGAACGGGAGAAGGTTCAGCGCGACGACCGCGACGCAGGCGCAGCTGAGGACGAGGAGTGCTCGCCGCGTGCCGGGGTCGGGCGCGGCGAGCGCGCACAGCGCCGCCACGCCGGCGAGTGCGGCGTGCACGGCGGGGCCGGCGAGAGCGACCCGGACCCGGGACGCGCGAGACGGCAACCGCCACGCGTCCGTGACATCCACGAAGAACGCCGGGCCGAGGTAGAGCAGCATCACGCCAGCACGCCGCGGACGTCCGCCACCGTGCGCGAGGGTCACCCCGTGCGCCGACTCGTGCACGAACGTCGCGGTCACGAGCACGAGCGCGACGCCGAGGACGTCGACCAGCGGCAAGGGGGACGTCAGCGCAGCGGCCACGTCGGAGGCCTGGAGCACCAGCGCTGCGAGCCCGCCGACGATCAGCGCGGCGAGGGGCCAGACGAGCCACCCGCGCAGCACGGGGCGGATGAAGCGATGGAGACGGTCGAACAACCCCGGCGCGCGCAGCGTCGCGAACTGGATCGTCAGAGGCGGGCGGTAGGTGAATCGCCCCGCGGCCCGCCGTTCGGAGCCGTGCAGCAGACCCGCGCGGCCGAAACGTTCGATGAGGGCGGCGAACTCCTCCGGTGTCTGGGTGGAGGCGAAGCGTCGACGCAGCTCATCGAGCCGTGCTTCCCCGTCCATGGCGCGTAGCATCGCGGCGACGGTCGACGACGCACGCGAGACCGGCACTCCGTCAACGCTGACGAGCCAGCGTTCGCCGCCCGCGGCCGGCTCGATGTGCACGGTGTCGGCCAGCCGAGGCGCCGCGCCCTCGGGGACGAGAGTGTCACGCGGCATGACGCGTTCCCCCGTCGACCCGGGAGCGGAGCAGCACCATACCGTCCCCCGTGGCGCTGCCGTGGGTGAGCACCGGGACGCTCTCCGGCGCAGGGAAGCCGGCATCCCGCATCTCGCCGGCGACGCGCGCTTCGTCGAGGATGTGCAGGCGGGTGGTCAGCACGGGCACCGGACCCGGCGCGGGCGGCAGGGGAAGCGGCATCCAGTTGACGATCCGGCGGGCACCGTCGGGTTCTACCTGCTGCGACTGGAGGTACGTGCGCGGCCCCACGGCGAGTTCTCGATCCGCCGACTCCCGGAGAGTGCGGAGGGCGCCGGCGCCCGCGACCGACAGCACGAACGAGCCGCCCGGCGCGAGGTGTCGGCGCACCGTGCGGAAGAGCCGACGGCGGTCGGCCGGCCCGAGCAGCGTGATCGAGGTCGCGGCGAGGACGATCAGGAGGCCGCCCGATGGAAGGACTCGTGCCGCCCCGTGATCCATTCCCCGACGATCCGCGCGTCCCGCGCGTCGACTGCCCCTCGTGTCACCGACACATCCCCCTCGCTCCGCTTCGCGCACTTCCGGAGCGCGGAGGCCCTCCGTCGAACGGGAGACCGAAAGAGAATGTATACATGCGCACCTGCGATCGGAAGCGCCGAGGCGAGCGAATCACCCGCCCCGTCCGCCACGATCACCATGGCGCGCGCGAGAGACGCAAGAGAGAGGTCAGTTTCGAGGGAGCATGGGGGATGCCACGACCCCGCGGCCGCGGCATCCCCTCTCTCGCATCAGACCAGAGACTCGCGCCAGGCGGCGTGGAGCTGGGCGAACTTGCCGGTGCCGGCGATGAGGGCGGCGGGTGTGTCGTCCTCGATGATGCGGCCGTGCTCCATCACCAGCACACGGTCGGCGATGGCCACCGTCGAGAGGCGGTGCGCGATGATGATCGCGGTGCGATCGGCGAGCAGGGTCTGCAGCGCATCCTGGATCTGGCGTTCGCTCGGGATGTCGAGCGACGCCGTCGCCTCGTCGAGGATCAGCACGGCGGGGTTCGCCAGGAACGCGCGCGCGAACGAGATGAGCTGCCGCTGCCCGGCCGAGACGCGGCCTCCGCGCTTGTTCACGTCGGTGTCGTAGCCGTCGGGCAGCTTCTCGATGAAGCTGTCGGCGCCCACCGCGCGCGCCGCGGCGCGGATCTCGTCCATCGTGGCGTCGGGCTTTCCGAGGGCGATGTTGTCGGCCACCGTTCCGCTGAAGAGGTAGGCCTCCTGCGTGACCATGACGATCGCGCGGCGCAGATCCTTCGGGTGCAGGCGGCGGAGATCGACGTCGTCGAGGGTGACCGCGCCCGCCGTGGGGTCGTAGAAGCGCGACACGAGCTTGGCCAACGTCGACTTACCCGCGCCGGTCGTGCCGACGAGGGCGATCGTCTGCCCCGCCGGAATGTCGAGCGAGAAGTTCGGCAGGATGACGCGGTCGTCGCTGTAGCCGAAGGTGACCTCGTCGAAGCGGACGTGACCCTGGGCCTCCCACAGGTCGACCGGGTCGGTCGGGTCGGGAACCGTGGGCTCCTCCTCCAGCACGCCCGACACCTTCTCGAGCGCCGCCGTCGCCGACTGGTACGAGTTCAGGAAGAACGCGACCTCTTGCAGCGGCGAGAAGAAGTTGCGGACGTACAGCACGGCCGCCGTCAGCACACCGATCTCGAGCGGTCCCGCGATCACGCGGCCGCCGCCCCACAGCAGCACGACCGCCACCGACACCGCGGCGACCGCCATGATGCCGGGCTCGAACGTGCCGAAGAGACGGATCGAGCGCATGTTGACGTCGCGGTAGTCGCCGGCGAGCTTGCCGAACTCCTCGTCGTTGCGGGGCTCTTTGCGGAACGCCTTCACGGCCCGGATCCCCGTCATCGTCTCGACGAACTTCACGATCACCTGCGCGCTGATCACGCGCGACTCGCGGTAGATCACCTGCGAGCGGCGGTAGAACCAGCGCATGAGCAGGTACATCGGGATACCCATGACCGTCAGGATCAGCCCCGACTGCCAATCGATGAGGAACAGCGCGACCAGAGTGAACAGGCCGTAGAGCACGCCGGACACGAGCTCGTTGAGCCCGCCGTCGAGCAGCTCGCGGATGGTGTCGAGGTCGCTCGTCTGGCGCGAGATGATGCGCCCCGACGTGTAGGACTCGTGAAACTCCAGGCTCAGCTTCTGCGTGTGCAGGAAGATGCGCTTGCGGAGGTCCAGCATCACCGCCTGGGTCAGCCGCGCGGCGACGACGACGTACCAGCCGATCAGGACGGCCCCGCCGACACCCGCCAGGAGGTAGATGCCCACGACGCCGATGGTCGGCATCCAATCGGCTCGATCGATCACCGCGGGCAGCGCGTTGTCGATGCCGTACGCGATCAGCGCGGGGCCGGCGACGCGGAGCGCGGTCGACACCACGAGGACGGCCGCCGCGAGGACGAGCTGCCACCGCAGGGGAGACACGAGCGAGCCGAGCAGACGCAGCGAGCGCTGACGGATCGCGCGGCTCTCGTCGCGCGTGTAGTCGGAGCGGTCTTCGCCGCTGGTTCCGGAGACGGTTGCGGTGCTCATCGGGTCGCCTCCTTCTCGGTCAGGGTGTCGTCGTCATGTGCGCGGATCACGTCGATCGCACCGGTGCGCGCCTCGCGTTCCGCCTCTTCGAGGCTCGAGATGACGTATCGGTAGTGCTCGCTCTCGCGCAGCAGGTCGGAGTGAGCGCCGACGGCGGTCACCCGGCCGTTCTCGAGGAGCGCGACCCGGTCGGCGAGCGTCACCGTCGAGGGACGGTGCGCCACCACGAGGGCCGTCGTCTCACTGAGCACCTCACGCAGGGCGTCTTCGACGAGAGCTTCGGTGTCGACGTCGAGCGCCGACAGCGGGTCGTCGAGCACCAGGACGGCCGGACGCGCCGCGACGGCGCGCGCGAGCGCGAGCCGCTGCCGCTGCCCACCGGACAGGCTCAGCCCCTCTTCGCCGATGACGGTGTCGAGGCCGTCGGGAAGGTCGAAGACGAAGTGCGCCTGTGCGACCTGCAGCGCTTCGCGCAGGATGCGGTCGGCTTCGGCCGAGCCCGGCTCGAGGTCTTCGCGGCCCAGCAGCACGTTCTCGCGCACCGTCTGCGAGAACAGCGTCGCGTCTTCGAACGCCATGCCCACGTGCCGGCGCAGTTCGGCGAGGGTCAGTTCGCGCACGTCGACGCCGTCGAGCAGCACGCGTCCACCGGTGACGTCGTACAGGCGTCCGGGCAGGGTCGTGAGCGTCGTCTTGCCGGAGCCGGTGAGACCGACGAGAGCCATCGTCTCGCCGGGACGCAGCACCAGATCGACGCCGTCGATGAGATCGGGCTCGGTGGCAGCGGCATCCTGATACCGGAAGTGCACACCCTCGAAGGTGAGCTCGCCCCGGGGCTCCGCGATGGTGCGGGGGTTCTCGGGATCGACGATCGTGTTCTGCTCGTCGAACACCTCGAAGATGCGGTCGGTCGCCGTGCGAGCGTCGAGGAGGAACGAGAAGAGGAAGCCGATCGACTCCATCGGCCAGCGCAGCACGGTCGCCATCGCGAAGAACGCGACGAGCTCGGCGACCTGGAGCTGTCCGAGCTGAGTCAGCACGATGCCGGCGCCGAGGCACACCGCGAAAGCGATGTCGGGCAGCAGCACCAGGAAGAACCAGATCCAGCCGACGGCGCGGGCCTTGTCGATCTCGGTCTCGCGCAGCGACTCGGCCTGCCGCGTGAACTTCTGCAGGGCGTGCCGCCCCCGGCCGAAGGCCTTGAGGACACGGATGCCGTGGACGCTCTCTTCCACCGAGGTGGCGAGGTCGCCCGCTTGGTCTTGACTCTGACGGGTCAGGGCGCCGTAGCGCTTCTCGAAGCGGAAGCCGACGTAGATCACGGGGGCCGAGGTGACGAGGAACAGCGCACCGAGCAACCAGTGCCAGCGGAAGAGCAGGACCGCTCCGATCGCGATGGTCAGCAGGTTGACCACGAGCAGGATGACGCCGAAGGCGAGCCAGCGGCGGAGCATGCTGATGTCCTGCATCATGCGAGACAGCAGCTGGCCCGACTGCCAGCGGTCGTGGAACGCGACGGGCAGGCGCTGCAGGCGCGAGTAGAAGGACTGGCGCAGGTCGTACTCGACCTTGGTCGCCGGTGCGAGGACGAACCAGCGGCGCAGCCACACCATGGCCGCCTCGGCGAGGCCGAGCGCCAGCACCGCGACCGACCCCCACACGAGGGCGGTGGGGTCGAGCGAGGCGATGGGCCCGGCGACGATCTGCTCGAGCACCAGCGGGATCGCCAACGCCAGCAGGCTCGCGATGAGGGCCGTGACCGCACCCGCGATGAGGCGCGGGATGACGGGACGCGCGATGGGCAGGAGCCGGGCGAGAGCGCGCGGGGTGGACAGGTGCGGGCGAGGCGAAGCGGAAGTCATGATCCTCAAGGGGTCGAAGCGAGCGCCGGGATCGGGCGCGGAAAGGGGATGCCGAAAGGCACCGGCATTCAGCCGGGACGGGCGCGGTGTGCGGCGCTCGAGCGCCGGCGTGAGGCCCTAGTGGCGCCCGTGAGGACGCGCGGAAAAGACGGAGGGCGCAGCGACACGGGCGACGGGGGCGTCGATGTGGTCCATGGCATCCTCCTTGAGATGAGCGGAAGCTGCCCGGGGGTGTGACAGCCCTTCAGGATATCTCTGAGCGAACGCCGAGGGCAAGAGCCGGTTCGAGACCAGGGGCCGCGCGACGCCCCCCTCACGCCGCCTCGCGCTCCAGCAGACGCCGCTTGACGTCGGTCCCCCACGCGAATCCCCCCATCGTGCCGTCGCCGCGCAGGACGCGATGACAAGGCACGAAGAGGGCCGGAGCGTTACGGGCGCAGATGGATGCCGCCGCCCGGACGGCCGAGGGAGAACCGAGCGCCGCGGCGAAGCCGGTGTAGGTCAGCGGCGCGCCCGGGGTGATGCGGCGCAGGGCGTCCCACCCCGCTTGCTGAAGGGGCGTCCCGAACTGGCGCACCTCGACCGCGTCGATCGCGCTGAGGTCGCCGTCGTAATAGGCGCGCACCGCTTCGGCCGCGGCGGTGGTGCCTTCGACGACCTCGTCGGGCCGGCGGTCGGGCCGAAGACGGGCGAGCACCGCCTCCGCGTCGGAGGTCCAGCCCGAGACGAGGACGCGTTCGTCGGCGTCGGCGAGGATCGCGAACGGTCCGTCGGGCGTATCGAGGAACTGCAGAGTCGAGGTACTCATCGGAGGGGCTCGCTTTCGGGTGCGGTGGGGAGGGGCGCGGAGGCGGTCGTACGGGACGCGGAGGCGACGGAGAGAAACGCCGGGTCGTCAGCGGATCGACGGCGCGACTTCTCGGGGGCAGACGGACGGCGGGTGGCGGCTTTCCCGGGCCGCCGCACCGCGGCTGCCGCCGCCGTTTCGGCGCCCGACAGCCGCCACGCCTGGGTGACGGGAGCGGCGTACCAGTAGTGAGCCATGGCGTAGCTGCGCCAGGGAGCCAGCCGCGCGGACCACTCCGTGAAGCCGACCGGGTCGGATGGCAGGCCCAGGGCTGCCGCTCCCGCTCGCGCCGCGACGTCGCCGGGAAGGAGGACGTCGGGATCGCCGAGGACCCTCATACGGACGTAGTCGGCCGTCCACGGGCCCACCCCGCGGAGGGCGAGGAGCCGCTCGCGCTGCTCGATGCCGTCGTCGCCCGGCCCGACTGTGAGGGAGCCGTCCGCCAGCGCTTCGGCGACGCTCACGATCGCCCGCATGCGGGCACCGGGACCGCGCAGCACCTCGAGTCCTCGATCGGCGATCGCCGCGGCATCCGGGAACAGGGTCAGCGGCTCGGGACCGATCGTGACCGACTCGCCGAGCTCCGCGGTCAGACGTCCCTGCATCGTGCGGGCGGAGGCCACACTGATCTGCTGGCCGATCATCGCGCGCAGGAGCATCTCGCCCGCGTCGATCGCGCCGGGAACGCGGACACCGGGGATCGCCGCCACGGCGGCGGCGAGCTCGGGATGCCGCGACAGCTCGGTGTCGACCGCCAGCGGATCTGCGTCGAGATCGAAGAGGCGACGCACCCGCGCGATGAGCGTGCCCAGGTCGGCGAGGGCGGTGAGGCGCGCACGCAGGCGCAGCCGGCCGTCGTCGGCGAGGCGCACCTCGAACCACCCGGGCCCGCCGGGCAGGCGCACGACCCGCGCGAAAGACCGGTCGCCGCCGACCTCGACGCCCGGGATCGCGTGAGCCCGCATCCACCCGAAGAGACCCGTGGTGTCGATCGGTCCGCGGACGGGCAGGGCGAGATCGATCTCGCCCGCGGAGGCCTCGGCCCCGGACGCCCGCGACCGCCGTGCGCGCAGCTCGCGCGGCGGCATCCCGAACACCTCTCCGATCGTCTCGGTGAATTGACGGATGCTGGAGAACCCGGCGGAGAAGGCGACATCGGCCGACGACAGGTCGGTGCCGACCAACAACGCACGGGCGGTGTGCGCGCGATGCGCGCGAGCCAGGGCGAGAGGCCCCGCCCCGAGCTCGGTGGTGAGGACACGGGTGAGGTGGCGCGGCGAGTACCCGAGACGTCGCGCGAGCCCCGGCACCCCCTCGCGGTCGACCACGCCGTCGGCGATCAGGCGCATCGCCCGGGCGGCGACGTCGCCGCGCACATCCCACAGCGGTGAGCCCGGAGCGGCCTCGGGCAGACACCTCTTGCAGGCGCGATAGCCCGCTTCGTGCGCCGCCGCCGAGGTGGCGTAGAAGGTGACGTTCGCTTCTCTCGGCGTCCGTGCGGGGCAGCTCGGTCGGCAGTAGATTCCCGTCGACCGCACGGCCGTGACGAACTGCCCGTCGAAGCGCCGGTCGCGCGACTGGATCGCGCGATAGCGCTCGGCGAAGCCCGGGGCGGTCGGAACGGGGAGGGTCATGGCATCCACCCTGCCACCGACCTCCGACATCGGCTGGCGGAAATCGGACACGAGGGTTGGGCTGTCATCGAGTGTCCAAGACACGCCGCATCGACGCCGCTCGAAACGGCGTGTCGTGGACACTCAGCGGGAGACGATGCGCGGCCGCCGGGCCGGACGCCGCTCCGTCACGCGACCCGCGCGGTCTCGCGCAGGATGACCAGGCCGCCCCAGATCGTCAGGGCCAGCACCAGCACGACGAAGCCGAGGAACACCGGCACCAGCGGGAGTGCGAGGAGCGCGACGCCGACGGCCAGCGGCGGCACCGTCATGCCGGCGAAGGCGAGGAGGAAGACGCCCGAGGTTATCTCGCCGCGGGTGCGGGGGTCGGCGAGCGACCCGGCCGTGGCGAGGGCGCCGCGGAAGAGGAGCCCGACGCCGGCTCCCGCGACGATGCCGCCGACGAGGAAGAACGGGCCGGAGGTCAGCAGATCGGCGGCACCGAGGCTCAGTAGACCGGCGACCATGGCGACCAGGCCCAGCCGCAACTGCGTGCGTGTCGAGCGGCCCGCGAAGACGACCTGGGACACCGCGGCGGCACCGAAGACCGAGAACGACACGGCGCCGGCGACGAGGTGGTCCGTGACGCCGAGCCGCCCGGCCAAGAACGTCGGGGCCACCGAGCCGAAGAGCCCCGTCACCGCGAAGGCGGCGAAGGCCGCGGTCCCCGCGGCCCAGTAGGCGCGTCGTCCGTCCGCGGGGATGCGGACCCGCTGCGGCCGGTAACGGAAGCAGCGGTCGACCTCGACCGTCTCGGGAACGAAGACGTAGGCGAGGCCGAGCGCGAGGAACCCGACGAGGAAGACGACGTACGGCAAAACGAGCGGCGCCGGGGTGAACTCGGCGAAGAGGCCGCCGATCAGCGGGCCGAGGGCCAGGCCACCCATGTTCGCGACACCCGCGACCGTGGCGGCGAAACCCGGGGATGCCGGGTGCGACACGCGCCGGAGGTCGGCGAGGTGCGCCGTGGCCGAGGCCGTCAGGAGTCCGATGCCGAGCCCGGCGACGAGGCGCGCGGCGATGACACTGGCGGCGTCGGCGCGCAGCACGAACACCAGGGCCGCGACGATCTCGAGCACCGTGGCCGCCAGGATGAGCGGGCGGCGACCGAGACGGTCGCTGAGGTGCCCGGCCAGGTACAGCGACACCATGACGCCGATCGAATACGCGGCGAACATCACCGTGATGAGGAACGTGGGGAAGCCGTCGCGCGCCTGATACAGCGCGTAGAGCGGCGTCGGCACCGTGTTGAAGGCCATGAGCGCGAGGAACGTGGCGGCCGTGACCCAGAACCCGGTCCGGTGAGAGAGACGCGCGGATGCCACGGGAACGGCGACCGGAAGGGTGATCGAGGGAGTCATGACCTCAGGATGCCGCGGGTAAGACATCGAGGGAAACGAACAGTTTCGATGGAAGTAATCGATTAGATCTATCATTGCGCCATGGAGACGCGCCTGCTCGAATACTTCGTCGCGGTCGCCGACGAGCGCAACGTCACGGCCGCCGCCGCCCGCCTGTTCGCCGCGCAGTCGACGGTGTCCGCGGGTCTCGCGAGCCTCGAGCGCGACCTGGGCGTGCGCCTGTTCGAGCGCTCCACCAAAGCCGTGCGCCCGACGGCCGCGGGCGAGGCGCTCCTCCCCCTCGCCCGCGCTCTGCTCACCGATCTCGACGCGCTGCGGGGAGTGGCATCCGAGTCCGGGACCGGGATCCGCGGTCTCGTGCGCATCGGCACCTTCGCCGGCCTGCGGGTCATCGACCTCCCCCGAATCCTCGCCCGCCTCCGTCGCACGCACCCGCTGGTCGATGTCCGGGTCACGGTCTCGGCGACCGGCTCGCGGGGACTCTTCGACGACCTCGATCGCGACCGCCTGGATCTGGCGCTGACGGCTCTGCCCCCGGCATCCGGTTCCGTATCGCGACCGCTCGGTTCATTCCCCTACGTCGCCGTGCTGCCCGAGGCCCACCCGCTCGCCCTCGCCGACGGGCCGGTCGCCCTCGCCGAGCTCGCGGGCGACGACTGGATCGACGTGCTCCCGGGATTCGGCAATCGCGTGCAGCTCGACGGCGAGCTGGAGCGCCGCCGGATCGCGCGGCACATCGTGGCCGAGGTCGGCGAACTGGCGACGGTCCCGGAATACGTCGCCGCAGGGCTCGGCGTCGCGGTGATCCCCAACATGGTGCCGACGACCGGATGCCGCGTCCGTCCCGTTGCGGACGACCTCCCGCCGTGGATCGTCTCGCTGACGGTCGCCGCCGCAGCCGTGCGCCGCCGGCACGTGCAGGCGGTGGTGGAGGCGATCCACGCCGCGTGATGAG
>NZ_JARHXC010000008.1:0-1905 GCF_029222405.1 Microbacterium sp. Kw_RZR3
AATCGCCGCTGACCGAGTACCTGTCCGCGGTGTACGGCGCGGGAGGCAGCTCGGAGGAACAGCTGGCCGAGCTCGGGAAGAAACGGGAAGAGCTCGTGGCGGCCTGCATGAAGAAGAACGGGTTCGAGTACACCCCCGACCTGCAGGCATCGGCGACCATCGTCGACGGCTCCGGCGAGGCGTGGAAGCCCGACGACCGTCAGTGGGTCTCGCAGTGGGGCTACGGTGCCGTCGCGTTCCCCGGGAGCGACGACGCCGAGAACCCCTCGACGACGTGGGTCGACCCCAACGCCGACTACCTGAGCACCCTCTCCGAGTCCGAGAAGCAGGCCTTCTCCGACGCGCTGTGGGGCACGCCCCCCGCCTCCACGACTGACACCGCTGCCGAGGATGAGACCCCCACCTGGGATTGGAAGACGGCCGGATGCCAGGGCGAGGCGCAGCACGAGGTCAGCGGCGAGGATCCGCTTCAGACCGATCAGTTCGCTCCGTTGATGAACGCCATCACCGAGCTCTGGCAGCAATCGAGCACGTATCCGGGGATGTCCGAGGCGAACCGCGAATGGTCGGCGTGCATGGACGAGGCGGGACACACGGGCTTCGCCACGCAACCCGATGCCGCGGCGAGCATCCACGACCAGCTCAACGCGCTCTGGAACGCGGGCGGCGCGGCTTCCTCCGAGGCACCGGCCACTCCCGACAAGAAGGCTCTGGCGGAGCTCAAAGACGAAGAGATCGACCTCGCCCTCGCCGATCTCGACTGCCGCGAGAAGACGGATTACACCGCTCGCGCCCGAAAGGCCCAGGCGGAGGCCGAGACGGCGTTCATCGCGGCGCACAAGACCGAGCTCGAGGCGCTGAAGGCCGCCGCGCAGGCGAAGAAGTGACCGGGCCGACCACCGCATCGGATGCCGCGTCAGACAGCGCCGTGGGCGAAGAGACGGCGAACGCGGCGCGGCGCTCCCGGTGGACCGGACCGGGTGCCCTCTTCCGGCGCAACCGTCCGCTGTGGGTGACCGCGATCGTCGCGGTCTGCGCGCTGGTGGCGGGTCTGGTCGTCGGTCGATTCGTGGTCTCCCCCGCCGACGCCGCGGCGAACACGACAGCGCCGGCACCGGGCCTCGTGACGGTGCCCGTCGCCTTCGGCCCGCTCAGCAACGACGTCACGATCCGGGCCGAGGTCGGCTACGCCGACCCCGTCGACGTGCAGATCGATACGGCGGGACTCCCCGGCGCCGCCGTGGTCACGGGGCAGGTCCCGTCCGTCGGAACCCCGCTCTCCGCCCTGTCGGTGGCACTCGAGGTGGCCGGGCGTCCCGTCATCGTCCTCCCCGGCGATCTGCCGTCGTACCGCACCCTGCGCTACGGCGTCGCGGGGCCCGACGTCGTGCAGTTCAAGTGGGCGATGCGCACCGTGGGACTGGATGCCGGCGACCCGGCGAACAACGTCTTCGACGAACAGGCGGCCGCCTCCGTCGCCTCGTTGTACGCACAGGTGGGCTATTCGGCGCCGGCGACCGACGACACCGCCACAGCGGCGCTGCGCAGCGCGCAGACCGCCGTGTCGTCGGCCGAGCAGGGCGTGACCACCGCGCAGACCGCGTTCGACAAGGCGCGGACGGGGGCGAGCGACGTCGAGAAGCGCGAGGCCGACAACGCCGTCTCCAGCGCGCAGCGCGCTCTCGACCAGGCTCGCGCGCAGACGCCGGACGACGGCGCGAAGATCGGCGACCTGCAGGATGCTCTGGACCTCGCTCAGCTGAAGCGCCGACAGCTCGACACAGCTCCCGATACGGGCAGCGCGCGCGCGGAACTCGATGCCGCCCGCGCGCGCTTGAGCGAGGCGACCGTCGATCTCGCACGCGCCCGGGAGGCGGCGCTGCCCGTGTTCCCGGCGGGAGAGGT
>NZ_JARHXC010000090.1:0-14857 GCF_029222405.1 Microbacterium sp. Kw_RZR3
CCGGAGTAGGTCTCGACCTTGAGGATCTCGACCGAGATCTCCTTGCCGTTGGGGGCGGTGTACGAACCCTTCTCGCCCTCCTTGAGGCCGATGATCGCCGCACCCAGCGGGGAGGCCTCGCTGTAGACGTCGAGCTCGGAGTTCGCCGCGATCTCGCGGTTGCCGAGCAGGAACTTCTCCTCGCCGCCGGCGACGACGGCGGTCACGACGGTGCCCGACTCGACCACGCCGTGGCTCTCGGGTGCCTCGCCGACCTTCGCGTCCTTCAGGAGCTGCTGCAGCGTGCGGATACGTGCTTCCTGCTTGCCCTGCTCGTCCTTCGCGGCGTGGTAGCCACCGTTCTCTTTCAGGTCGCCCTCTTCGCGGGCGGCTTCGATGCGCTTCGCGATCTCTTCACGGCCGGTGGTCGAGAGGTGCTCGAGCTCCTGAGCCAGACGGTCGTAGGCGTCCTGGGTGAGGAACGTCACCTGAGCGTCGTGGGACACGATTACTCCTTCGTCGAGGGCGAGCGGCGTTCATCGAGTGTGCCGCCCGGGTATATGTCGAACGCCCCGGCATCGAGCCGGGGCGCGTCATCTGAGGCTATTTTACGGCACCCAGCAAGAGTTGACAAAACCCGTGGTCGCCAGCGCGAGGGTCGGAATCTCCTCCGAGAAGGCCCGGCTGTGATCTTCGGATGCCGGGTACTCGACGACCCGCCATCCGACCGTTCCGTGATCTTCGTCCTGCGCCTCGATCGCGCATGCCACGGGTTCACCGACGGGGGCCGTGAACTGGAAGGAGATCGTGACGGCGCTCGCATCCGTGACGGTGAAGCCCGTGTCGGTCGCCGTGACCGACCGCAGGGTGTTCGACACGGTGGTCCACCCCAGCAGCGCCGTGAGCGTCAGCGCGACGACGCCGACGATGCTCCACAGCACGATCCGGCGGCGGGGTGACGTGCGCCGACCGTAGCGCTCATCGAGCATCTCCTGCGTCGTCATGGTCTCTCCGGGCTTTAGGCTGGAGTTCCAGGCTACGCGCTTCCGCCCGGACCGAAGGACTCCATGCTTCCCGTGCTCGTCGCTCTCGCGACCACGCCCACCCCGGCCAACACCCCCGACGACTCCCTCGTCACGCCCGGACCGTTCGGCTTCGGCGCGATCGCGTTCATCGGTGTCGCGGTGTTCCTCCTCGTCTGGGACATGCTGCGTCGCATCCGTCGCGGGCGCTACCGCGAAGAGGTCAACGCCGAGCTCGACGCCGAGGAGCAGGCGCGCGCCGCTGCCACGACCGCCGCGCCGAACGACGACGACACCGACCCGGCCGCTCCCCGCCGCTGAGCGCGGTCTCGAGGTCGCGGCATCCGCGATCGGGGTCGTCGCAGAATCGGAGAAATCAACCGGATTCGGAGAGCTCGGGGCAGCGCAACCGACTGTGTTCCGCTCGTCCGAATCGGCGTGAGCGGGCGGGCCCCTCAGCCGCCGTGGTACGCCGGAGCGAGGGCGATCAGCAGGCACGCGGTCCAGTGGCAGAGGAACGCCAGGACCGTGCACACGTGGAAGATCTCGTGGAAACCGAAGTGCCCCGGCCACGGGTTCGGCCGCTTGAGCGCGTAGACGATCGCCCCGGCGGTGTAGAGCAGGCCGCCCACGACGACGAGCACCATCATCGCCGGATTCGCCTTGAAGAGGTCGACGATGTACATCACCGCGGCCCAGCCCAGGGCGAGGTACAGCGCCACGTACAGCCAGCGCGGGGCGTTGATCCAGAACACGCGGAACAGGATGCCGAGCAGCGCTCCGCCCCAGACGATCGACAGCAGCAGGACGGTCTGCGGGGTATCGAGGGCCAGGACCGCGAGCGGCGTGTACGTGCCCGCGATGAGCAGCAGGATGTTGGCGTGGTCGATGCGCTTGAGGACGGCCTTCGTCTTCGGCTTCCAGTGGAAGCGGTGATAGAGCGCCGAGTTGCCGAAGAGGAGGAGTGAGGATGCCGCGAACACGGCGCATGCCCACTTGGCCGGGGCGCCGTGTGCGAGGACGATTAGCACGATGCCGGCCGCGATCGCCACGGGGAACGTGCCCGCGTGGATCCATCCGCGCCAGCTCGGCTTGACCTCGTCTTGGGCGCCGACGGCAGATGCCTCGAGCAGAGGAAGCTGGGGCATCTCCACACCGTCATCAGGGATCGTCGGGGTCACGGGAAAACCCTACGCGTCCGCCTATGCCGCAGACGGAACGCGGGAAGATGCTCACCCTTTCCGCAGGTGGAAGCCGCCCACGCGAAGCGGCGAATCGCCCCGCGCGCGGTAGCGTAGGCGGGTGGCGCGGATGCGAAGGAACGAGGGGCGCGGCCCCCTGTACCGTCTGTACGCCTCGCGGTTGCGTCGACGGATGCCCGCGACCGTTCCGCACCACGTCGCCATGATGATCGACGGCAACCGTCGGTGGGCGCGCCAGCTCGGCTACGACAGCGCGGCGCACGGCCATCGCGCGGGCGCGGCGAAGATGCACGAGTTCCTGCGGTGGTGCGACGACCTGGGTATCGGCGTCGTCTCGCTGTACCTGTTGTCCAACGACAACCTCGTCAAGCGCGACAGTCGCGAGCTGGGCGACCTGCTCGAGATCATCGCCGAACTCGCCCGGGAACTGTCGCTCGAACCCGACTGGCGCGTCCAGCACGTGGGCCGGGCAGAAGGGCTCCCACCCGAGCTCGCCGAGGTTCTGCGCGAGGTCACCGAGCGTACCCGCTCGCACACCGGCCTTCACGTCAACCTCGCGGTGGGGTACGGGGGTCGGAGCGAGATCGTGGACGCCGTACGCAGCATCATCGCGAAGCACGACGCGTCGGGGGGTTCCTTGGAGGAGCTCGCGGCCAGTCTGACGCCCGAGCAGATCGGCGAGCATCTGTACACGGGCGGCCAGGCGGACCCCGACCTCGTCATCCGCACCTCGGGCGAGCAGCGCCTCAGCGATTTCCTCCTCTGGCAGTCCGCTCATTCCGAGTTCTACTTCGTCGAGGCGCTGGGACCGGATCTGCGAGAGGTCGACTTCCTCCGAGCCATCCGCGACTTCTCCGCCCGGGACCGGCGTTTCGGTCAGTAGGCTCACGGGCCGGCAACCCTCACCACGAGGGTGAGACTTGTTCACACACTTGTCATTTTGGTGGCGTGTTAACGACCCTCGGATGCCGCTGGGCATCGTACGGTGATCACATCGGGCACGGAGCCCGATCGAGTCGGCCTTCGGATTGCGACTCGTGACCCACAGGTCGACTCGTGACAGCCGGGTGAGACACCCGGGTCGGGAGTGGGTTGTGACTGCACGAGCACCATTCGACCAGCGTCACGTCGACGAGAGCAGCGTCTCCGAACAGGATCTGCGCACCTATGTTCTGGACACGTCTGTCCTTCTGAGCGATCCGCGGGCATTCTTCCGCTTCGCGGAGCATTCGGTCGTGATACCCGTGGTGGTGATCACCGAGCTCGAGGGCAAGCGCCACGACCCCGAGATCGGGTACTTCGCTCGGCAGGCGCTCCGTCATCTCGACGAGCTCCGGATCGAGCACGGCCGCCTCGACTTCCCCGTCCCCGTCGGCAACGACGGGACTCTCCGTGTGGAGCTGAACAACACCGACCAGATGGTCCTGCCCTCGGGCATGCGCACCGGCGGCAACGACAGTCGCATCCTCGCCGTCGCGATGAACATCGCGAAGGACGGCGCCGAGGTCACCGTCGTGTCGAAGGATCTGCCGATGCGCGTCAAGGCCGCGTCCCTCGGCCTGACGGCGGAGGAGTACCTGGCCGAGCAGGCGATGGACTCGGGATGGACGGGCATCGCGTCTCTCGACATCTCGGGCGACGACCTCAGCGACCTGTATGAGAGCGAAGTGGCCACGAGCGACGAGGTCGTCGGTCTTCCGGTGAACACGGGGCTGATCATCCACTCCGAGCGCGGCTCGGCGCTCGGCCGTGTCACGGGCGACGGCGAGTTCCGACTCGTCCGCGGAGACCGAGACGCCTTCGGGTTGCACGGTCGATCGGCCGAGCAGCGCATCGCCCTCGACCTGCTGCTCGACCCCGAGGTCGGCATCGTGTCGCTCGGCGGACGGGCGGGCACCGGCAAGTCGGCGCTGGCGCTGTGCGCGGCGCTCGAGTCGGTGCTCGAGCGGCAGCAGCAGAAGAAGATCATCGTGTTCCGGCCGCTGTTCGCCGTCGGCGGGCAGGAACTGGGGTATCTACCCGGCGACCAGGCCGAGAAGATGGGCCCCTGGGGGCAGGCGGTCTTCGACACGCTGGGCTCGGTCGTCTCGGGCAACGTCCTCGAGGAGGTGCTGGCTCGTGGTCTCCTGGAGGTGCTGCCTCTCACGCACATCCGCGGTCGATCCCTCCACGACGCCTTCGTGATCGTCGACGAAGCCCAGTCTCTCGAGCGCAACGTGCTTCTCACGGTGCTGAGCCGCATCGGGCAGAACTCCCGCGTCGTGCTCACGCACGATGTGGCGCAGCGCGACAACCTGCGCGTGGGGCGTCACGACGGCGTCGCCTCGGTGATCGAGACGCTGAAGGGCCACGCGCTCTTCGGCCATGTCACCCTGACGCGCTCGGAGCGTTCGGCGATCGCCGCTCTCGTGACCGATCTCCTGGAGGCCGGCGAACTCTCCTGACGCGATTCCACAACGGAGGGCTCGGGCGAACCGCTCGAGCCCTCCTTCCTTTCCTAGATGAGAGCATTCTCATTCTCGGCTCCTGTGGCTTTCATATGCACACGGCAGAATGGAGCCATCGACGAGGGAACAGTCTCGTCACCGCCTCCGGCGGTTCCCCCTGAGAAATGAACACGAGATCCGCTCTCAACGGGCTGGTCGCTGCATTTCGGGTAAGTCGGCAGACCCCCGGAGCAGGATCTCCCCACAGCCCCCGGTTTCCCCCCGCCGGGGGCTTTCGGGTTAACGGCGACTACTCCCAGCGATAGCCGGCGCCGCGCACGGTCGCGATCCGACTGGCGCCGAACTTCGCGCGAAGGTATCTCACGTACACGTCGACGACGTTGGAGCCCGGATCGAAGTCCATGCCCCAGACACGGCTGAGGAGCTGCTCGCGGCTGAGGACCTGTCCGGCGTGGCGGAGGAACTCCTCGGCGAGGGCGAACTCGCGCGCGCTCAGGTCGACGTCGCGTCCGCCGATGCTCGCCCGTCGCCCGCGTACGTCGAGCGTGATGTCGCCGTGCGAGATCGAGATGGTGTGGGCCGTGAGCGGTTCACGCAGTCTCGACCTGACGCGCGCGAGCAGCTCATCGAACTTGAAGGGCTTCGCCATGTAGTCGTTCGCTCCCGCGTCGAGACCGTCCACGGTGTCGCGTGTGCTGGTGCGCGCGGTGAGCATGATGACGGGGATCGCGGACCCCTGTCCCCGGAGGGTGCGAAGCACCTCGAAGCCGTCGAGCGTGGGCAGCCCGACGTCGAGCAGCACGAGGTCGATGTCGCCGGACAGGGCGGCACTGAGGGCTTCGGCGCCGTCGTCCACGGTCGCAGTCTGATAGCCCGCCGCTTCCAATCCTTTCGCGACGAACGCGGCGATGCGCTCTTCGTCCTCGGCGATGAGGATGCGAGTCATCCGGTGGCCTCTCTCTGCATCACGACGTCTCCGGCGCGCACGGGGGTGGGGAGGTCGGCGGCGGAGTGCGACCGACCGCGGGGGAGATGCAACGTGACGGTGGCACCGCCACCGGGGGTGTCGCTCACGCTGCAGTAGCCCTCGTGGGCTTTGGCGATGGCATCCACGATCGACAGGCCGAGTCCGGATCCCTCGACCCCGCGCCGCGTCGAGATGCGGTCGAACCGGCGGAAGACGCGGTGGCGCGCAGCGGGAGGGATGCCGGGACCGTGATCGCGCACCCACAGTTCGGCGCTGCTGTCACCGACGCTGCTGCCGATCTCGATCGGCGTCCCCGGTGGGGTGTACTTCGCAGCATTGTCCGCGAGCTGCAGCCACGCTTGAACGAGGCGGTCGTGGTCGCCGTGGATCGTCCCGCGACCCCGGGACTCGATCGTCCATGTGTGGTGAGGTATCGCGCTGACGAGCTCGCCGACGCGATCCGTCAGAGCCGCGACCTGGATGACTTCGGTGGTCAGAGAACCGGCCTCGACCACAGCCAGGGCATCGATGTCGTCGACCAGACGCGAGAGGCGGTCCAGCTCGGCGATTCCGAGGTCGCGCGTCTCGGAGACATCGTGCGGGTCGGCGGGGTCCATCATCTCGAGGTGCCCGCGGACGATCGTGATCGGCGTCTTGAGCTCATGCCGCACGTCGTCGAGCAGCTGTCGCTGGGCTTCGACGGACATCGCGAGACGATCCAGCATCGAGTTGACGGAGGAGGTGAGGTCGGCGATCTCATCGTTGCCCTGCGGCGGCAGACGCGTGCCCAGATCCGCCAGGGTGATGGCATCCGTCGTGTCGCGGAGCCGCCGGAGGGGCGAGAAGAGCAGGCCGGTCACGAACCAGCCCGCGACGGCCACCGCGAGCAGGACCACGGTGCCCGCGATGGCGAACGTGGTGGTCGAGAGGGTGACCAGCTCCATCCGTTGGTCGATCGAGATCGCCTGGACGACCGAAGCCCCGTCGAGCGGGACGGCGGCGTACAGAACCGGTCCATGCTCGCTGTCGACGCGCCCGCGTAGTTCTCCGCGCGCGATCGCGTCGCTGACGGCCGAGACGAAGCGCGTGTCGTTCGAGAGGGAGAGCCCCGGCGGCGAGGGCGTGCCCGCGAGCATCGTCGTGCCCGACAGGGCGACGGTGCCGTCGGTGCGGCCGGGGATGGTCGCAGCGACGAGGTCGACGGCATCCGTTCCGCTCGACGGGGCGGTGCTCGAGAAGCCGTCCAGCTGACGTTCCGCGTTGGCGATGACGCGTTCGCTCTGGACGAGGAAGGTGACCCCTCCCGTGATGATGAGCCCCAACAGCAGAACACCGAGGATCGCGCCGAGGAGTCGCGCGCGCACCGAGACGGGTCTCGGTGCGCGGCTCATCCTTCGATTATGGCGCGCCTCGGCGTTCGATCCTGCGGAGCTCAGCCCGGGTGGGTCATCGAGAGCAGGTCGAGCTTGGCGTCCAGCACCTCTTCGGTGATCTCGCCGCGCTCGACGTACCCGAGGTCGATGACGGCCTCACGCACGGTGATGCCCTTGGCGACGGCATGCTTCGCGATCTTCGCGGCCGCCTCATAGCCGATGACCTTGTTGAGGGGCGTGACGATCGACGGGGACATACCGGCGAAGGCCTCAGCGCGAGCCACGTTGGCCTCGAGGCCGTCGATGGTCTTGTCGGCGAGCACCCGCACGGCGTTGGAGAGCAGGCGGATCGACTCGAGCAACGCCGTACCCATGACGGGGATCGCGACGTTCAGCTCGAACGAACCCGATGCGCCGGCCCAGGCGACCGTGGCGTCGTTGCCGATGACGCGCGCGCAGACCATGAGGGTGGCCTCGGGGACGACGGGGTTGACCTTGCCGGGCATGATCGAGGAGCCGGGCTGCAGGTCGGGGATGTGGAGCTCGCCGAGGCCCGTGTTCGGGCCCGACCCCATCCAGCGGATGTCGTTGTTGATCTTCGTGAGCGACACCGCGATCGTGCGGAGGGCTCCGGATGCCTCGACGAGACCGTCGCGGTTGGCCTGAGCCTCGAAGTGGTCCTTGGCCTCGGTGATCGGGAGCTGCGTCTCGGCGGCGAGGATCTCGATGACCTTCTGCGGGAAGCCGAGCGGCGTGTTGATGCCCGTGCCGACGGCCGTTCCACCGAGGGGGACTTCGCCGACGCGGGGGAGGACGGCCTCCACGCGCTCGATGCCGAGGCGCATCTGGCGGGCGTAGCCGCCGAATTCCTGACCGAGCGTGACGGGTGTCGCGTCCATGAGGTGCGTGCGGCCCGACTTCACGATGCCCTTCCACGCGTCGGCCTTGGCCTCGAGAGCGACCGCGAGGTGGTCGAGCGCGGGGATGAGGTCGGTGATGAGCGCCTGGGTCACGGCGATGTGCACGGACGTCGGGAAGACGTCGTTCGACGACTGCGAGGCGTTGACGTGGTCGTTCGGGTGGACCGTCGAACCGAGGATGCGCGTCGCGAGGGTCGCGAGCACTTCGTTCATGTTCATGTTCGACGACGTGCCGCTGCCGGTCTGGTATGTGTCGACGGGGAAGTGGGCGTCGTGCACCCCGGTGACGACCTCATCCGCAGCCTGGGCGATGGCATCCGCGATCCGACCGTCGAGAGTGCCGAGATCCTTGTTCGCGAGGGCCGCGGCCTTCTTGATCCGGGCCAGTGCCGCGATCTGCGACGACTCGAGACCCGAGCCCGAGATCGGGAAGTTCTCGACCGCGCGCTGGGTCTGCGCCGCGTACAGGGCGTCCTTCGGCACGCGCACTTCACCCATGGTGTCGTGCTCGATGCGGTACTCGGTGTCGGTCACGTCGTCGTTCCTCCAGGTCGTTCGTTCGGTTCTCAGATGCGGGCGTCCGCGAAGCGGGGGTCGTCGACCCGGGGGTCGTCGACGTCGCCCACGATGACGACGGGGAACGCTTCCCCCTCGTCGAGTCGGTAGTTGGCCCCCACGACCGCCGTGCGGCCCTCGGCGACGGCTTCGCTGATGAGCTCGGATGCGCGGAGCAGCTCGCCCACGGTGTGGCGCAGGTGCTCACGCCCGACGAGTTCGGGGTCGACGTGGTCGGACAGGTGTCCGTCCACCGCGGTCTGGCGTTGCACGCGACGCACCGCGGGCACGATCGGCGCGATCTGGCGCCAGATGTACGCCGGCAGGGTGGGGGCGTCGACGCCGGTGCTCTCGATCGCGGCCCCGACGGCACCGCACGCGTCGTGCGCGAGCACGACGATGAGAGGCACTTCGAGGACGCCGACGGCGTACTCGAGGCTGCCGATCACGGAGTCCGAGATGACCTGGCCGGCGTTACGGACCACGAAGAGGTCGCCGAGTCCTTCGTCGAAGATGATCTCGGCGGCCAGGCGCGAGTCGGAGCACCCGAACAGGGCGGCGGTCGGATGCTGCGAACCCGCGAGTTCGGCGCGGCGCTCGACGTCTTGACGCGGGTGCGCGGGTGCTCCGGTCACGAACCGGCGGTTGCCTTCGACCATCTGCTGCCAGACCTGGCCGGGGGTTCGGGGTGCGCTCACGGGATCTCTTTCAGCTGCTCCACCTGCGTGGACACCGACGCCGCCGCGAGTGCCGCGGTCTCGGGCGCGGCGTCACCGTAGACGAGCACGTAGTCGGGGCCGGCGGGAGTCGCCAGCGCATAGTCGATGTTGCCGGTGCCGGACGGGTTGGCCGGTCGGTAGACGTTCCAGGTGATCCCGTCGATCTCGGTGGTCTCGGTGCTCCGTGTGCCGTCGAGGACCTGAGCGACCCAGGCCTCATCGGTGTCGAAGCCCTGAGCGACACGGAGGAATCCGGATTCGCCGGACCGGACGTAGACCATCGTCCAGGCCTCGGTGCCTCCGATGCCTTCGACCGTGGCCTGGTTGACCCGCCAGCCCTCGCCGAGTGAGGGGGTCAGCACCGGGCGGCCGCGGTCGGTCTCGAGGTCGGCGGCCAGCGCGGGGACATCCGGCTCGGGGCGGGGGACCGGCTCGCCGCGCGGGACCGCGGCGACGACGACGAAGACGACCGCGACGGTCACCAGCAGCGCCGCGATCAGGTTGCGGAAGGTCTTGCTCGAGCGATAGCGGCGGGACGACTCGGCCTTGCGGGCCGCGGTCTCCTCCGGAGTCTCGGGGCGGCCGAGCTCGGCGACGATGCGGGCCATCAGGCGTCCTCGCCCTCGCCGCGGGCGGCGTCGAGACGGCGCTTGGCCCCGAGCAGCCACTCTTCGCAGCGCGCGTAGAGCTGTTCGCCGCGCTCCCAGAGGGCCAGCGACTCCTCGAGCGTGGGTGAGCCCTGCTCGAGCTCGGACACGACGCGGACGAGTTCATCGCGTGCCTGCTCGAAGGAGAGGGTCGCGACGTCCGCCGAGGGCCCGGGAGTCGTCGCGGTCATGGCATCCATCTTAGGCGGGACCCACCGACACGCCGTCGCCCGATGCCTCGCCGTCGAGCGGAGCGGCGGGCGTCTCGTCGATCTCGCCTTCCGAGCGCGCCGTCAGCGACCCACGTGCGACCGTGATGGTGAGCCCGGTTCCGGCGGGGGTTTGGCTCGCGTCGCGGACGATCGCACCGCCCTCGACCTGGGCGATCGCATATCCGCGTGCGAGTGTCGCGAGGGGCGAGAGTGCACGCAGGGATGCGCTCAGTTCGCGTGTCCGGCGCTGTTCGCCCTCGAGTCGACGATCGACGATGTCACGGCCGCGGTTCGACAGCATCCACAGTTCCTGCGCCCGCGAGGTGAGCATGGCGTGCGGGGTGCGCAGCGACGGACGCGAACGGATCTGCTCGAGCTGGGCGATGTCGTGCAGCACACGCTGCGTGAGGCGTCCGGTCAGCCGGGCGCGCAGCTGCGCGACGAGAGCCCGCTGCTCGGCGACGTCGGGAACCACGCGTTTGGCGGCGTCGGTGGGTGTGGAGGCGCGAAGGTCGGCGACCTCGTCGAGCAGGGGGCGATCGTTCTCGTGACCGATCGCACTGACGATCGGCGTGGATGCCGCGGCCACCGCGCGCAACAGGCGCTCGTCGCTGAAGCCGAGAAGGGTCTGCGGATCGCCGCCCCCACGGGCGATGATGATGACGTCGACCTCGGGGTCGGCATCCAGCGCCTTCAGCGCGGCCAGGGTCTCCGGGACGCAGCGGTCGCCCTGGACCGCGGCGTACTTCGTCCGGAAGTTCACCCGCGGCCAGCGCAGCTCGGCGTTGCGGTGCACGTCTTTCTCGGCATCCGAGTTCTCGCCCGTGATGAGGCCGATGCAGTGGGGGAGGAAGGGCAGCTTCTTCTTGCGCATCGGGTCGAAGAGGCCCTCGGAGCGCAGCTGCACGCGTAGCCGCTCGAGTCGCTCGAGCTGTTCGCCGAGGCCGACGTGACGCATGGCGGAGATCGCGAACGAGAAGTCGCCGGTGCGGGGGAAGTAGTCCGCCTTGACGCACGCCACGACGTGGTCGCCCACCTGGAAGTCCTTGGGGAGGCGCGCGAGCGTGCTCGACCAGATACGGAACGCCACCGTGGACTCGGTGTTGAGGTCTTTCAAGCGACCGAAGACGTTGCCACCCCGACGGTTGAACGAGGTGATCTCGCCCTCGACCCACACCGAGCCCCAGCGTTCGATGAAGCCGCGGATCGTGTCGTTCAGCCGAGACACCGACGTGGGGGTGTCGGTGCGCGAGTCGCGAGGGTGGACCGAGTCGGCGGGGGGCGCCTCGCCGACTACCGTCTCGGGGTGGAACGAGGTCATGGGCTCCAGTCTGAGGGGTTCGGCCGTCGTCCAGGGGCGCCCCGGTAGAATCGAGGGGTGAGCACACCTGTCGTCCAACTGCCCGTTCCCCGGATTCCGGGTCGACGTGGGCGGCTCCAGGATATCCCGGTCAAAGGCCAGAAGAAGGTGCTGCTGGCGGCACCGCGCGGCTACTGCGCCGGTGTCGACCGCGCCGTCGTCGCCGTCGAGAAGGCCCTCGACCGCTACGGCGCCCCCGTGTACGTGCGCAAGCAGATCGTGCACAACATCCACGTGGTGACCGAGCTCGAGAAGAAGGGCGCGATCTTCGTCGAAGAGGTCGACGAGGTCCCCGAGGGCTCGCACGTCGTCTTCAGCGCGCACGGCGTGTCTCCCGCTGTGGTTTCCGCGGCGTCCGACCGCGGCCTGCAGGCCATCGACGCTACGTGCCCCCTCGTCACCAAGGTGCACCGCGAGGCCGTGCGCTTCGCGCGCGACGACTACGAAATCCTGCTGATCGGCCACGACGGCCATGAAGAGGTCGAGGGCACCGCCGGTGAGGCTCCCGAGCACGTCACCGTCGTCAACTCACCCGAGCATGCCGACACCGTCGAGGTGCGCGACCCGTCGAAGGTGGTGTGGCTCTCGCAGACGACGCTGTCGGTCGACGAGACGATGGAGACGGTGCGCCGACTCCGCCTGCGCTTCCCGCACCTGCAGGACCCGCCCTCCGACGACATCTGCTACGCGACCCAGAACCGCCAGGTCGCGATCAAGAAGGTCGCCGTCGGCGCCGACCTCGTCATCGTCGTGGGCTCCGCGAACTCCTCGAACAGCGTGCGCCTCGTCGAGGTCGCGCTCGAACACGGCGCCAAGGCCGCTTACCGCGTCGACTATGTCGACGAGGTCAAGCAGGAGTGGCTCGACGGCGTCGAGACGGTCGGTGTCACCAGCGGCGCGTCGGTGCCCGAGGTGCTCGTGACCGAGGTGCTCGAGGAGCTCGCCGGCGCGGGCTATCGCGACGTCGAAGAAGTACGGACCGCCGAGGAAGACCTGATCTTCTCGCTCCCGAAGGAGCTGCGTCAGGATGCCGCCGGCCAGCGCGACCAGCGGGCGCTGGGCGGCCGGGGTCGTTCGTGAGCGACGCCGACCCGAGGCCGCGTCCGCAGTTCGGCGAGTACGCGACGCCCGAGGAGCAGCAGGCTCGCATCCAGCGTCCGGAGGTGACGGAGGCGCTCGACGCGGGCGTCGCCCCGCAGCCGGCCGCTCCGGCGTCGGCCACGGTCGCACCGGCGGCGGCCCGCGGGCCCCTGGCCGACCGCGTCATCACGCTCATGCTGCTCGTCTACGGGCTGTTCTCGGTCGTCACGACGATCGTGCAGGTGCTCGACTTCCCCCACTACGCCGAGCAGGCGGCGAAGGTCCTGGGCGTCGACGCGACCTACTCGAACTTGGCCTCCGGTTTCGTCTGGGGTGCGGTGGCCGCCGTTGTCTACGGAGTCGTCTACCTCGTCACCGCGCTGCTGACCTGGCGTCGGCTCAAGCGCGGCCGCATCGCCTTCTGGATCCCTCTCGTCGGCTTCGCCGTGGCCGCGCTCGTGGGCAGCACCTGCATCGCGATCGCCGTCGTCAGCGACCCGGCCTATCTCTCCGCACTGATGGACGGCATCTCGAAATGAACCGACGGGGCCGGCATCCCGTGTTCTTCTGAGAACCCGAGAGAGGAGCCGGCCGTGGTGCGAGAAGATCACGCGCGTCTGACCGCGCTCTACGACGCCCACGCGGCACCCGTCTGGCGGTACGTGGTCAGTCTCACGGGCGACCATGCGGGGGCGGACGACGTCGTGCAGGAGACGCTGCTGCGCGCCTGGCGGTCGCCGCGCATCATGAGCGACGATCCAGGATCGCTGCGGTCGTGGATGTTCACGGTGGCCCGTAACCTCGTCATCGACGAGGCACGCAGCGCCCGTCGGCGCCACGAGCTGGCCGTCGACGAGGTCCCGGACGCGGGGCGCGACGACGACACGGATGCCATGTTCGACGCGTTGCTCGTCGAGGAGGCGCTCTCGACCCTGACGCCCGATCACCGCGCGGTCATCGTCAGCGCGTACTACGGCGGTCGGAGCGTCGCACAGACGGCCGAGGAGCTCGGCATCCCGGCGGGGACCGTCAAGTCGCGACTGCACTACGCGGTGCGAGCGCTGCGGCTCGCCCTGCAGGAGAGGGGGGTGACGCGATGAGCGCCGATCACTCACGGATGTCCGAGTGGGACGGAGCCTACGTTCTGGGTGCCCTGTCGGCGGCGGATCGCGCGGAGTACGAGGGGCATCTCGCGATCTGCGCGGAGTGCCGGACCGCGGTCGCCGAGCTCGCGCCCACGGCGGGCCTGCTCTCGCGACTGTCGGCTGACCGCGCCCGGGCTATCGATGCGTCGAGTGGTCCGGTACCCATCGTCATGCCGCACCCCTCACTTCGGACCCGGGTCGTGCAGACCGCTCGTCGGCGTCGCGCCCGGCGGATCACGGCGTGGACACTGGCGGCATCCCTCGCCGTGGTCGCCGTGGGTGTGCCGACCGTCGTCACGATCGCCAACGCGTCCTCGTCGACCGGGACGACGTACGCCCTCGACGAGGTCGGCGGAGCTCCGCTCGAGGCGTCGGTCAAGCTGACCCCGGTCGCGTGGGGCACCCGGATCGACCTCGTGTGCCAATACACCGGTGAGGTGCTCGACGCGCCACCCGGCGGTTGGCCCTACGCTCTGGCGGTGACCGACGACTCCGGCTCGACCTCGGTGCTCTCGACCTGGCGCGCCGGTCCCGGGGCCACGACCGAGCTCAGTGCCGGGACCGATCTCGAAGCGTCGAGCATCGGCTCGATCGAGATCCGTTCCGTCGACGGCGATCGGGTGGTCATGCGGCGAGACTTCTCGGCCCCGTAACATCGACGGATGCCACGCCTCGTCGCCGTCTGCGCCGTCCACCAGCTTCACCCGGACGCGGGGTCCGTCGGAGTGACCGCGATCGACAAGCGGGCGCTCGACGGTCCCGTTCGCCTGGGCCCGCTCGGCGTGCGCGCGGATGTCCAAGCGAGCCGCAAACACCACGGCGGGCGTGACAAGGCGGTGTACGCCTACTCCGAGGCGGACGCCGCGTACTGGGAGGCCGAGCTGGGCCGTGATCTGCACCCGGGGTGGTTCGGTGAGAACCTCCGGGTGGAGGGCATCGACGTCAACGCGGCGCGCATCGGCGAGATCTGGCGCATCGGCGACACCGTCGAGATCGAGGTCACCATGCCGCGCACTCCGTGCGCGACGTTCGCGCGCTGGGTCGGCGGACGCGACGCCCGAGGGTGGGTGAAGCGCTTCTCCGACGAGGGACGCCTCGGCGCGTACCTCCGGGTCCGGCGCGCGGGAGATGTCCGGGCGGGGGATGCCATCGAGGTGCTGTCGTCCCCCGAGGGTGCGCCCACGGTGCTCGAGGTCTACCGCGCCTGAGCCGGGCCCTCAGCGCCCGCG
>NZ_JARHXC010000091.1:0-3600 GCF_029222405.1 Microbacterium sp. Kw_RZR3
CCGGCCCTCGACCCCGCACGCGAGGTCCCTGAGCCCGCACGCCAGGTCCCTCAGCCTGTCGAAGGGACCGAAGGCTTCGACGAGCTCAGCCACCTCCGCCCCGACACCGACATCGCCCAGGCCCTCAAGCCCGCACGCGAGGTCCCTGAGCCCGCACGCCAGGTCCCTGAGCCTGTCGAAGGGACCGGAGGCTTCGACGAGCTCAGCCACCTCCGCCCCGCCCCCGGCCACCAGGAGGGACGCGAGTGAACGCCCGGGTGCGCGGCATCCTGCGCTCGGCGATGCCCTCGCGTCGTCGGTTCGCGCCCGCGGTGCTGTCGGGCTTCGGCACCGCGCTGAGCGCGGTGGCGCTGCTCGCGGCGAGCGCATGGCTCATCGCGCGGGCGGCGGAGCAGCCGCTCGTGATGTACCTGTCGGCCGCCGTCGTCGGGGTGCGCGCGTTCGCGCTGTCGCGCGGGGTGTTCCGCTACCTCGAGCGGTTGACGAGCCACGATGCGGCCCTGCACCAGCTGGCGGGCGTGCGCGCCGGTCTCGTGCGCGAGCTGGTGCCCCTGGCGCCGGACGGGCTCGGGCGCGCACACCGCGGAGGACTCCTCTCGAGCGTCGTCGACGACGTCGAGGAGCTGCAGAACCTTCCGCTTCGGGTCGGCCTGCCCCTGTCGGCCGCCGCCCTGACCTCTCTCGCCGCGGTCGTCTTCACGGCGTTCATCTCGTGGCCGGCCGCACTCGTGCTGCTCGCCTGCCTCGTCGTGGCCTTCGGGGTCACCGTGGCCGTCGGGTGGGCGGCGGGCTCCCGCGCGGAGCGCTCGGTGGCGCCGCTTCGCACCGCCGTCGCCGATGCGGTGCACGACCTCCTGACCAACCTCGACGTGCTGACCGCCTACGGGGCTCTGGATGCCGCGCGCGAGCGCGTCCGCTCCGCCGACGCCGCTCTGCGCGGGGCGCTGGTCCGCCGAGGCGTGGCGCAGGGGCTCACCTCCGGCACGGTCTCGGTGCTCGCCGGTGCCGCGTCGCTTCTGGTCCTGGCCGTCGCGGCTCCGGGCGTCGCCGGCGAAACCCTCTCGGGGCCGGGGCTCGCGGTCGTCGTGCTACTGCCGATGGCCGTGTTCGAGGTGTTCGGGCCGGTTCCCCTCGCCCTCGCCTCCTGGAGGCAGGTGCGGGCGGCAGCCGAGCGGATCGCCGAGCAGGTGCCCGAGACGGTCCCCGAGGGCCTGCCGCAGACCGAACCCGCGGCCGCCGGCACCGGCCCCGCGCTCGGCGAGGGTCTCGTGCTCCGTGGGCTGGCGGCGCACTGGCCCGCCCGCAGCGACTCCGACGGCGACGCCGGGCGGCTCGACGACGTCGACCTGCGGGTGGGTCCCGGCGAGCGCGTCCTCGTGACCGGGCCGAGCGGCGCGGGCAAGACGACGCTCGCCCACGTACTCGTGCGCTTCCTCGACTACGCGGGATCGTACACCGTGGGCGGCATCGAGGCGCGCGAGCTCTCCGGCGACGACCTGCGCCGGACGGTCGGGCTGATCGAGCAGGCGCCGTTCCTGTTCGACGAGTCGGTGCGCCAGAACCTGCTCTTCGCCCGCGACACGGCGAGCGACGCCGACCTGTGGGCGGTGCTCGCCCGGGTCGGGCTCGACGACTGGGTCCGCGAGCGCGGCGGCCTCGACTCCCGGGTCGGCGACCGCGGGGTTCTCGTCTCGGGCGGACAGGCGCAGCGCCTGGCTCTGGCGCGGGCGCTCCTGCGCGGGTTCCCGGTGCTCGTGCTCGACGAGCCGACCGCGGGCGTGGACCCCGCGGCATCCGAGGCCCTGCTGAACGACCTGCTGGGTGCGGTCGATCGCGACCGGGCCGTGGTGCTCGTGTCGCACGTCGAGGTGCCTGCCGGGTTGGTGGACCGCGAGGTGCGGCTGGAGGACGGGCGGGTCGTCTCCGGCTGACCCGTCCGCCCGGGCGCTGATCACGTCCCGTCACCGCGCCGTAGGCCCAGCCGGCGGGCTGAGTGTCCAGAACACCCGGAGAGAATCTTGCGAGGCCCGGGTGTTCTGGACACTCAGTTGGAGTCCCGTGCGTCACGGACTCGGCGTCCGGGAGTTGTGGGCACTCACCAGCGGGAGCGGCCCCGTCTCGCTCGTCAGCCGACGAGCTTGCGCTGCCACACGCCGAACCGGTTGCCGGCCGGATCGGCGAGGTGGGCGAAGAGGATCGTCCCGTTGTCAACGAGCGGCCGCACCGCCTCGGCGCCCTGCTCGATCGCCGACTGCAGCGTCGCGCGGATGTCCGCTACCTCGACGTAGAACACCGCCCACGCTTCACCGCCGATCTGCGACGTGTCCCAGAGCCCGCCGGCGTTCTCGTTCACGGCGGCGTAGCCGCCGGGATTGGCGGCCGCGAACCGCCAGCCGAACAGCTGCCCGTAGAAGGAGCGAGCGGCCTGCGGGTCGGGAGTGCCGATCTCGAAGTAGTTCACGGTGTTCGTGTCGCTCATGGGTGTGACCTCTCTCGTCTCGGGCGGCTCGTCCGCCCTCTGCATCGAGAGTGCGACCTGCCACAGTGAGAGGGTCAAGCGATCGGCACGTTGACCTCGGTAACCCACTTCGCGGGGTCGCTCTCTCGCCCGGGCCCCACGACGTAGACATTGAAGAGGGCACCCGCTCGCGCGAACCCGTGTTCGGCGATCCAGGTGCCGAGGATCTCGGTCGCGCGCCCGATGGTGTCGAAGTCTCCCCTGTGGGTGGTCCAGGCGACGCGCTGCGCGGGGAGTTCAGCGATGTCGAACCCGTCCTGCGGCGAAAACGGCCCGCTGTAGTCGCGCCAGATCGCCATCTCGACGTCGTCGTCGCGGAACTCCTCGTCGAAGTAGGTGGCGCCGACCAGCTCGCCGAAGCGCGCCGGGTCAGCGCCGTCCGGGCGGGCGATCAGGTCGCGAAGGTCGGCCCAGAGCTCACCCTCCGCCGGATAGCAGGCCACCGTGCGCCGCAGCCGAAGCGTCCGCACGGCGGGGAAGACCCGCTCACCGACCACGGCCGGCGACGTGTCGAGCGCGTCGGCCAACGACAGCGTCAGACGCTGCTGCGCTCGAAGCTCGGCGGCCGCGGTCTCGAGCGAGGCCGCGTGCTGAGCGAGGCGCGCCCGCAGCACGTGGGGGGTGGCGAAGAGCGGGAGGAGCTCCGCGATGAGCGAGATGCCGCAACCGGCGTCGCGCAGGGTGCGGATGCGGCCCGCCACGCGCAGCTGATCGGGCGTGTACCGCCGGTACGACGTGAACGCGTCGACCGACGCGGGCGTGAGGAGCCCGCGCTCGTCGTAGTGGCGCAGCATCCGCACACTGATACCGACGTATCGCGAGAACTCGCCGATGCTCAGCAGGCGCGCACCCGCTGCTCGGGTGACGGTCGATTCGCTCATAGGCCGATTGTCGCCCACGGGTCCGACATCGCCACTGCGAGCCGTGGCCACGGCGGGCGCGCTCCCACCGGCGGGCGCTCCGCGCGATATCGGCGAGGCGCGAGCGTCAGGATGCCGCGACGAACCGCACCCGATCGGGCGCCACGCTCACCCGCACGGCGTCTCCCGCACCGAGCCCCGCGGCCTCACCCGGCGCCACCT
>NZ_JARHXC010000092.1:0-17501 GCF_029222405.1 Microbacterium sp. Kw_RZR3
CCGGCGCCGGCGGTCGCCGGTCGGTCGTGATGCTGCGGCCGCGCACCTCGGCGACGAGGTCACCCGTCTCATCCGTCACGCGGATGTCGTACAGGCCCGTCCGACCACTGCGGGCGCGACGGGCGGCGGTCGCGATGAGTGTCTGCCCTGCGGTCGTCGACTTCAAGAACGTGATGTCGGCACCACCGGCGACGGTCACCCGCTCGTCCTCGTTGCAGGCGATCGCGAAGGCCGTGTCGGCGAGGGTGAAGACGAGCCCGCCGTGCGTGATCGCGAAGCCGTTGAGCATGTCGTCGCGCACGGTCATCGACACGCGCGACTCCCCCGGCGCGTCGTGCTCGACGACCATGCCGAGCATCGCCGACGCGCGGTCGTTCTGCATCATCGGCCGGAGGCTCATGCCGGCACCGCCACGGGAGCCGGGGTCCAGGTCTTCGCGACGAGCGTCAGCACGTCGTACTGCGCCACGATCTCGTCGTCCTGGTTGCGGATCACGGCATCCCATCTCACCTCGCCGTACTCGTCTGTCTCGCGAGGGGTGATCTGCTTCGCCGTCAGGGCGACGCGGATGCGGTCACCGGGTGAGACGGGCGTGACGAAGCGAAGGTTCTCGAGCCCCGAGTTCGCGAGCACCGGGCCGGGCGCGGGATCGACGAACAACCCGGCCGCCCATGACACGAGCAGATAGCCGTGGGCCACACGCCCCGGGAAGAAGGGGTTGGCCGCCGCCGACTCCTCGTCCATGTGCGCGTAGAACGTGTCGCCGGTGAATCTCGCGAACACCTCGATGTCGTCGAGGGTGACCTGTCGTTCGGCCGACTCCACGGCATCCCCGATCCGGAGATCTGAGAGGGGTTTGCGGAACGGGTGCGTCCCGGCGGAGTCGGTCTCGGCTCCCGGATGCCACACCCCTGTCAACGCGGTCAGCATGCGCGGCGAGCCCTGGATCGCGATGCGCTGCATGTAGTGCAGAACGGAGCGGATTCCGCCGAGCTCCTCCCCACCGCCGGCGCGACCGGGCCCGCCGTGCACGAGGTGCGGCACGGGAGCGCCGTGCCCGGTGGAGGTGCGCGCGTCGTCGCGGTCGAGGAAGAGCACGCGACCGTTCATCGCTCCCATTCGGGTGAGCAGCTCGGTCGCGACGTCGGGGTCGTGGGTCGCGACGCTCGTGACGAGCGAGCCGCCGCCGCGCGCCACGATGGCCGCCGCCTCCGCGACATCGGCATACTCGACGATGCTCGCGACGGGACCGAAGGCCTCGATGTCGTTGACGGCCGGGGTCGTGGCATCTGCGAAGGCCAGCAGCATGGGCTGGAGGAACGCACCGTCGGCGGGCACGCCCTCGGGCGCCTCGGCCGAGCCGACGACGAACCGTCCCCCGGCGTCGGTGAGCGCGTGGACCTGCCGCAGCACCTCGTCGCGCTGCTCGATCGAGACGACCGGGCCCATCGTGACGCCCTCGGTGCGCGGGTCGCCGATGACGACACGCTCGGCGATCTTGTCGCGCAGCGCCGCGGCCACGGCATCCGTCATCCCCGCCGGCACGATCGCGCGGCGGATCGCGGTGCACTTCTGCCCCGCTTTGGTGGTGAGCTCGACGAGCAACTGCTTGACGTACGCGTCGAACTCGGGGGTGCCGGGCCCGGCGTCGGGGCCGAGGATCGACGCGTTGATCGAGTCGGTCTCGCTCGTGAAGCGCACGCCCGGCTTCGCCTGCGCGCGAAGACGCTCGGCGGTCGAAGCGCTGCCGGTGAACCCGACGGTGTCGCCGAGGTCGAGCAGGTCGAACAGGCCCGGGACGCTCCCGCTGATCAGCTGCAGCGATCCCTCGGGGAGGAGTCCGGTCTCGACGACCATGCGCACCCACGCTTCGGCGATGTAGGCCGTGGGGGTCGCGGGCTTGACGATCGTGGGCAGCCCGGCGAGGAACGCCGGCGCGAACTTCTCGAGCGCTCCCCACATCGGGAAGTTGAAGGCGTTGATCTGCACCGCGACGCCGGGGAGGCGCGTGTAGACGTGCCGGCCGAGGAAGGAGCCGTCCTTCGACAGCGGCTCGATCGGCCCGTCGAGCACGACCTTTCCGGCGGGCAGCTCGCGACGGGCTTTGGACGAGAAGGTGAAGAGCACGCCGATGCCACCGTCGACGTCGCTGAGCGAGTCGCGCCGGGTCGACCCCGAGCGCTCCGAGAGGGCATACAGCTCCTCACGGCGCTCGTTCAGCGCGATCGCGAGGTTCTTCAGCACCATCGCCCGCTGGGGGAAGCTGAGGGCACCGAGGCTTCTCTGGCCCTCGCGGCGCGCGTAGGCGACCGCTCCGGCGAGATCGAGACCCTTCGTGCTGACCCGCACGATCTCGTCACCGGTCGAGGCGTCGCGCACGACCGCGGCGTCGGGATCGTCCTGGGGCATCCACCACGCGCCGTTCACGTAGCTCGGCAGAAACGTCATCGTTCGCTCCATTCGTAGAATCCGCGGCCGGTCTTGCGGCCCAGGTGCCCCTGGGCGACGAGCTCTCGCAGCAGCGCGGGCGGGGTGAAGCGCGCGCCGAACGCGCGCTCGAGTTCTTCCGCGATCCCGAGGCGCACGTCGAGCCCGACGATGTCGGTCGTGCGGAGGGGGCCCATCGGATGCCGGTACCCCAGCTCCATCGCCGTGTCGATGTCGTGCGCACTCGCCACTCCGTCTTCGAGCATGCGGATGGCTTCGAGCCCGAGTGCGACACCGAGACGGCTGGAGGCGAAACCGGGGGCGTCGCGCACGACGACGGCGGTCTTGCCGATGGCCTCGACCCAGTCGGTCGCCGCGCCGACGACCTGCGGTTCGCTGCGCGAGCCGGTGACGACCTCGACCAGCGCCGATGCCGGGACAGGGTTGAAGAAGTGCAGGCCGAGGAACCGCTCGGGGCGGCGGAGCGCGGCGGCGAGCGCGTCGATCGAGATGGAGGAGGTGTTGGATGCCACCACCGCGGCGCGGTCGACGACTCCCTCGATCCGCGCGAGGGCGTCGAGCTTGAGCGCGCGATCCTCGGGGACGGCCTCGATCACGAGGCCCGCGTCGGCGAACGCGGCGGTGTCGACGCCGGTCGTGAGGGTGTCGGCATCCGGGATCTCGATGCCCTTCTGCGCAGAGCGGGCCACGGCGGCCTCGACGCGCTCGCGGGCGGCGTCGGCCGCGGCGGCGTCACGCTCGACGACGTGGACGCGCGCGCCGGCGATCAGGAAGGCGTGGGCGATACCGGCGCCCATGCGGCCTCCGCCCAGCACGCCGACGGTTTCGGGGAGCGTGGTCACTTCTTCTTCCTCTCGAGGAACGCGGTCATACGCGCGCGCTTGTCGGCGCTGTCGAACAGCTCAGCCTGCAGCTCGCCGTCGATCGCGGGATGCTCCGCGCGCGGGGCGAGCAGCGCACGCTTGGTGAGGATCGTCGCCCGCACGGAGTTCGCGGCGATCCGGTCGACGATCGCGTGGGCGGCGTCGAGCAGGACGTCCGGCTCGTGGATGCTCGACACGAGACCCCAGGCGAGAGCTTCGTCGGCGTCGATCACGCGGGTGGTCAGCAGCAGCTCGCTCGCGCGCGCGTGGCCGACGATCTCGGGCAGGCGCCACGCGGCACCCGCCGCGGCGATGATGCCGAGGCTGGGCTCGGGGTTCCCGAAGCGCACGCGCGGGGTGCCGAGCCGGATGTCGGCCGCGTACGCCAGCTCGGCTCCCCCGCCGAGCGCGTACCCGTCGACGGCGGCGATGACCGGCATGGGCAAATGGCGGATGCGATCGAAGACGCTCGCGTTGATCCCCCGCCGCGCGTCATCGCCGGTGCGCTCGCGCAGCTGGGCGATGTCGGCACCGGCGGCGAAGATGCCGCCCGCGCCGGTCAGGATCAGCGAGCGCGGGTGCTTCTCGAGCTCGGCGCACAACGCGTGCAGCTCGTCGACCATGGCCTGGTCGATCGCGTTGCGGCGGTCGGGGCGGTCGAGGGTGGCGACCACGCGGTCGTCGTGCGCGTCGATGCGCAGGCGGGGTGCGTCGGGGGTACCGGTCCCTTCGACAGGCTCAGGGACCTCGGCCCGCTCAGGGACCTCGGCCCGCTCAGGGACCTCGGCCCGCTCAGGGACCTCGGCCCGCTCAGGAACCTCGGACGTGCCGGTGGCTGTCGCCCCGGTGGCTGAGCCTGTCGAAGCCACCGAACCCGCGCGAGAACCGGTCGTCGACTCAGCCATCGACCCGCTCCACGATCATCGCGGTGCCCTGACCCACACCGACGCACATCGTCGCGAGGCCATACCGCGCGTCCTCCCGCTCGAGCCGGCCGAGCAGAGTGACGAGCAACCGCGATCCGCTCGAGCCGAGCGGGTGCCCGAGCGCGATCGCCCCTCCGTCGGCGTTGACGATCTCGGGGTCGAGGCTGAGCCGGCGCATGCAGGCGAGCGACTGCGAGGCGAACGCCTCGTTGAGCTCGACCGCCCCCAGATCGGATGCCGAGAGCCCGGCCTTCGCGAGCGCTCTCTCGGTCGCGGGCACCGGACCGAGTCCCATGACCTCGGGAGCCACTCCGGCCGAGGCGTGCGAGACGATCCGTGCGCGCGGCCGCAAGCCGTACCGCTCGACCGCCTCGGCGCTCGCCACCACGATCGCCGAGGCGCCGTCTTTGAGGGAGCTCGCGTTGCCCGCGGTGACCACCTCCCCGCCCTTCACGACGGGCCGGAGTCCCGCGAGCACCTCCAGCGAGGTGTCCCGACGCGGCCCCTCATCGGTGTCCACCGATCCGCGAGGGGTCTCGACAGCGACGATCTCGTCGCGGAAGCGTCCGGCATCCTGAGCCCGGATCGCCCTCTCGTGGCTGCGGAGAGCGAACGCGTCGGCGTCGGCACGGGAAATCCCGTCGACCCGGGCCACTTCTTCGGCGGTCTCGGGCATGGTGAATGTGGCCTTGTCGCGGGCGTCGAGGCGCGGGTTGGTGAAGCGCCAACCGATCGAGGTGTCGAACGCCTCTCCCGGCTTCGCCCACGCTTTCGACGGCTTCGCCTGCACCCAGGGCGCGCGGGTCATCGACTCGACGCCTCCCGCGACGACGATGTCGGCGTCGCCCGCGCGCACCGCCTGGGCGGCGAGCGCGATCGCGCTCATCCCCGAGGCGCACAGGCGGTTCACGGTGAGGCCGGGGATGGCATCCGGGAGTCCCGCGAGCAGGACCGCCATCCGTGCCACATTGCGGTTGTCTTCCCCCGCTTGATTCGCCGCTCCAAGGATTACCTCGTCGATCGCCTCGGCGGGAACCCCGGCGCGCGCCACGGCTTCGCCGACCACCAGCGCCGCCAGGTCGTCGGGACGAACGGATGCCAGAGCCCCGCCGTATCGGCCGACCGGGGTGCGCGCACCGCCGATGAGAAACGCCTGCGACATCGCCATCCTCTCCCCCGCCGACTCTGGCGGGGTCGTCTCCACCTCGTCCGCGAGGTTTTCCGACCGATCGTTCAGTAATCATGTCAGAGGATGCCGCCGAGGGCAACGCCGCGGCATCGCCGCTCTGCCGGCGCGCCCCCGAGATCACATGATCGGGTCGAGGCCACACCGTCCGATCGCGTCAGCGGAGGTGACCTCGCACACATCGAGTCACCTCGGGGCGCATGGCCCGACGCGCGTCCGCGCCACGCAGGCACGGGGAGGAACCGCGACGGGGCTCAGGCCGGACCGCGCCGCCACCAGGCGATCACGAAGACGACGAGCCCCGCGACCAGCGCCGCCAGGACCCACAGCACGATGAGGTAGTCGATCCACGAGCCGATCGGCGGCGATCCGGGGAGGAAGTTGCGCAGCGGAATCGTCGCGAAGAGCATCGCACCCATCCAGCCCAGCGCCGTGACCTCGACCTTGCGTCGCCCCCGCAGCACGGCGATCGCGACCACCAGGACGAGAGTGGGGATGATGATCATGAGCGTCAACAGCACGATGCCGAACGCCACCGTCGCGCCCGACCGCGACGCCACGATGTCGACGGCGATCAGACCGTTCCCGCCGTCGTGCGCGGTCATCGTGATGTCCCACCCCGTCACACCACGCCCGCTCACATCGACCGCCGTCGGGAGGGGAACGGTCTCGGCATTCTCATCGTCCACACCCGCGACCATGTACGACGTCACCCGGTATCGATCGAACGGCCACTCCGCGATGGAGCCGTCCATCACGAACGACACTTCCGCCGGCTCGACGAGGCGGCTCGGCTCGTACTGCACCGCCTTCGAACCCGCGACGGCCGACACCAGCACGTAGAACGGCTTGTTCACCACGATGCCGTTCGTGTACTCCCCCTCGCCCGCCTGATTCGGCAACAGCGACACCGTGAGTCGACTCGTCGCGGCATCCATCTTCTCCGGCGTGAGCACCAGCGCGACCGCGTCGGCCGGAGGCTCGTCGCCACCCCGCGAAACGACGTCGCTTCCGCTCGCGTACAGCGCGACGACCGTGACGTACAGGGCGAGGATCGCCACAACGATGCCCCCGACTCCGAGAAGGGTCCGGCGCCGAGGCCGCACTGTGCTGCTCACGATGTCAGTGTGGCAGAGCGTGGTGCGATGTCCGGCTCTCCGCGCGGCCGTCCACTCGACCACGCTCAGACGCACGGTAGCCACGCGTCGATGACGCGTGTCACACGGTCAGCACCGACCGGCACCTCAGATCATGAGCCGGGGGCGACGGCGTCCATCGTCATCGATGTGGTGCCCCCGACAGGATTCGAACCTGCGACGCCCGCGTTAGGAGTGCGGCGCTCTATCCCCTGAGCTACGGAGGCGGGATGCCACCAGCCTACCGCCGCGAAAGAGGGTCACCCGAGCGCAGCCGCGTCGGCAGCCCCGCATCCCATCGCCCCGGTTCGGGAAGGGCCGCCTCCCTCACCTCGACGCCGTCCGCTCCGATGCGGACCGCGCACACGAGCAGTGACTCGAGCACGAGACCGTCATGCGCATCTCGCCGGAGGACCGACGATCCGGGGTCGCGCGTCGAGTTCTCGACGACCGCGAGCCACGGCTCGAACCAGTCCGATCCGTTCCCGACACCCGCCCGACGGAACTCCTCGAGCCACCTCGCGATCCGCGGGGTTCCCGGGTCATCCGCCGCGTGGTGCGCGATCATGTGCGTGCCGGATTCCAACCGCGTGCGCTGGGCGCGCAGACCGTCCCACTCGACGAGGTATGCGCCCGTGGCATCCACTTCGACGAGGTTGAATCCCCGGGTCGGCGGATTCTCGGGGACGCCGTCCCCCAGCGCGTCGAGGGCGATCGCGCCGCGGCTGACCACCTCGTCGTCGCTGCGGCCCGAGAGGTCTTCGCGGTTGAGCAGCACCGCCAGCCGACGGCGGTCGGGGTCGACCGCGAGCCAGGCACCGCCGGCGCGGTCGTCGCGCACGCCGAGAACACCCGGGCGATCGGGCCACCACGGCCCGAGTCCGCGCCAGGGGCGCTCACGATCCTCGTCCCGGACGGCGAGGAGCCGCACCGGCTCGTCCACCACAACGGGAACATCGATCACGACGGTGCACACCCGCTCCACGCTACCCGCGCGCGGGGACGCGGGCTGGGAACGAGGGCCGCTGAGCACCCGCCCCTCCCTCCACCGGTCGCCGCGAAGCGACGGGCACCTGGAAGACTGGGGCGATGTTCATCGTCGTCGGGGTCACCGGGGGAATCGCCGCCTACAAGACCGTGGGCCTCGTGCGCCTTCTCGTGAAAGCGGGGCACGACGTGCACGTCATCCCGACCGACGACGCCCTGCGCTTCGTCGGGACCCCGACGTGGGAGGCGATCAGCCGCAACCCCGTCACCACCTCGGTCCACGACGATGTCGCGCGGGTCCGCCACGTCGGGCTCGGGCAATCGGCCGAGCTCGTGATCGTCGCCCCCGCCACGGCGAACACCCTGGCCGCGATGACGGCGGGCCTGGCATCCGATCTCCTCGGCACGACCCTTCTCGCGACAACCGCGCCGGTGGTGGTCGCCCCGGCGATGCACACCGAGATGTGGCGGCATCCGGCCACCACGCACAACATGCGGGTCCTGCGGCAGCGCGGTGTCCACGTCGTCGGCCCCGCCGACGGAGCCCTGACGGGAGGCGATTCGGGCCCGGGTCGAATGTCCGAGCCCGATGACATCGCCGCTTTCGCGCTGGGCCTCGTCGAGCGACCCCGCGATCTCGAGGGCGTATCGATCGTCGTCAGCGCCGGAGGCACGCGCGAGCCCATCGACCCGGTCCGCTTCCTCGGCAACCGTTCGAGCGGTCGACAGGGCGTCGCGATCGCGAGAGCCGCCGCCGACCGCGGCGCCCGCGTGACCCTCGTCGCCGCGCACCTCGACGCCGACGTCGTCCCCGATCCGCGGGTCGAGGTCATCGCCGTCGCGACCGCCGATGAACTGGGCAGGGCGATGGATGCCACGGCCCCCGACGCCGACGTCGTCGTCATGTCCGCGGCGGTCGCCGACTACTCCGTGGCCTCGGTGTCGGAGAACAAGATCCGCAAGCAGGACGCCCCCGGAGGACTCACTCTCGAGCTCGTCGAGAACCGCGACATCGTGGCCGGTCTCGTCGCCGCGCGCCGCGACGGGCAGACGATCGTCGCATTCGCCGCCGAGACGGTCCGCGACGACGACGAGCTGCTCGAACGCGCCCGCGCGAAGGCCGCGCGCAAAGGCGTCGACCTGCTGGCGGCGAACGCGGTCGGCTGGACGCGAGGGTTCGAGTCGACCGACAACGCGCTCGTGATCGTCGAGCGCGAGGGCGAGGTCGTGGCGGCGGCATCCGGCTCGAAGGACGACACCGCCCACGCTCTGCTCGACGCGATCGTCACCCGCCGACGGGGCTGACCGCGATGTGCGATCAGTAGCTGTAGTAGTAGGCGACCTGCTCGATGAGGGCAAACACCTCGCGGAGGACGACCACCGCCCAGATCGTCGCCGCGATGAGCGACACGACGGTCACGGCGATGAAACCCCAGATCGGGCCGAGTCCCTTGCCGGTCTGCCGGCGCAGGACGATCCCGCGGCCGATGACGTACACGCCGGACGAGATGAGGAAGACGAAGAACGCCCAGGCCCAGTGGAACGGGTTCTGGATTCCGCGTGCGCGGAGCTGACGCCAGTCGAGGAACGCGAAGAGGATGCTGAGACCCGCGATCACGAGGGAGAGGACGCTCACCCCCAGGGTGGCGAGGGTCGTTCCGACCGACGCGCTCAGCATGGAAGACGAGTACCCGCCGCTCTCGGAGAACGCCGCCGAGTAGATCGCCTGCTCGAGGATCGATCGCCAGTCGACCAGGAAGAACGCGAGCAGCTGCACCAGGGGCAGGGCGACGATCAGCCACACCCAGACCGTGTCGGTGCGGACACCGCTCTTCGCTGGGGTCGCAGGGGTGGACGCTCCGGCGTAGCCCGGGGCGGCCGGGTATCCCGGCGCCGCGGGGTACCCCGGCGCGGCGCCGTAGCCCGGAGACGCGGGGTATCCCGGAGCTGAGGCGGCGGCCGCACCCGGGTAGCCCGGCGCGGTGGAGTAGGCCGGGGTGCCGGCGGGGGCCGCGGGAGCCGCGGGGGTGATGGGCGCCGCGGGCACCGTGGAAGCCGGCGGAGCAGCCGCTTCGGCCGGAGCATCCGACGCTGCCGGGGATGGACCAGTGGGAGCCGGGGCCGGAGAGGGCACAGACTCGGTCGGCGCCGCGGGGTGCTCGGTCGACGCGGCGGGAGCCGCGGCCTCGGTTTCATCCTGACTCTCGCCCGCTGTGGCGACCGCTGTGGTCTCGACCTCGGCGAAGCTCGGCGCATCGACCTGCGCGGCGTCCGTTCGCTCGCTGACCGCTGGACGCACCTCGTCCGTCCACGCGGCCCCGTCCCAGCGTCGCGTCCCGCCGCTGCCTGCGGGGTCGGGGTACCAGCCTTCGGGCGGAGTGGGCGTGTCGGTCATGGTCGTCCCCCTGGATGGTGATGCGGGCGGTTCATGCGAGTTCCCCGAGTCTAGTGAGCGGGCTCGCGATCACCGGAAATCCCTCGATGCGTGCGAGACGCCCACGCGGAGGTCGGTGAAGCCGTCGGCCACCACGTTCGTCACGCCCTCGACCGAGCGTTCGAGCATGCCCCGGACGATCAGGGCGGGCGATTCGCGCGCGATCCGGCGGTAGCGATTCCAGACCCCGACCGAGCAGATGATGTTCATGAGGCCGTGTTCGTCTTCGAGGTTGAGGAAGGTGATCCCGGATGCCGTCGCCGGACGCTGGCGGTGGGTGACCAGCCCCGCCACCTCGATCCGGCGGTCGGTCTCTGCCGTCTGCAGTTCGCGAGAGGTGAGGACCCCGCGCGCGTCGAGCGCCGATCGGAAGTGCGTGAGGGGGTGATCGTCGGTGGAGAGACCCGTCGCCCACAGGTCGGACGCGAGCAGTTCATAGCTCGTCGGGTCGGTGAACAGCGGAGGCTGAACCGCCACGAGAGAGTCAGGAAGGAACTCCGGGCGGTCCTGGGCCGCCGACCCCGAAAGCCAGATCGCTTCTCGTCGCGAATGGCCGAGGCTCTCGAAGGCTCCCGCGGTCGCGAGCGCCTCGAGCTGCGAGGTGATCAGCCCCGTACGCCGCACGAGGTCGCGCATGTCGCGAAAGGGACCGCTCCGCTCCCTTTCGGCGACGATCCGCTCCGCCACCTTCGCGCCGATCCCGGTCACTCCCGCCAGTCCGAGCCGTACCGCGAACGCTCCGTCCCTCCGGTGTGCGGCGGTCTCGTCGGGCGCTGATCGATCGAACTCCCCCGTCGGCGGCTGGTGCGCGGCGGTGCAGGCCTCGAGCCCCGTGGGCCCGTGGGCACGCGCCTCGTCGAGAGGTTCCATCTCCGCCTCGACACCCGAGCGCAGCAGGTCGGGCCGGAGAACCCGCACCCCGTGCCGCCGCGCGTCGGCGGTCAACGTGGCGGGCGAATAGAACCCCATCGGTTGAGCCCGCAGAAGCCCGGCGAGGAACACGCCCGGGTAGTGCAGCTTGATCCACGAGCTCGCGTAGACCAGAAGCCCGAACGAGAGCGAGTGCGACTCCGCGAAACCGAAGTTCGCGAACGCCTGGATCTTCGCGTAGAGGTCGTCGGCGACCTGGCCGACGAGCCCGTTCTCGGCCATACCGGCGTACAGCTTCTCGCGCAGCGAGTCGATCCGCTCCAGCCCGCGTTTGGACCCCATCGCCCGCCGGAGCAGGTCGGCGTCCTCGGGCGTGCAGTTGCCGATCGCGACCGCCATCTGCATGAGCTGCTCCTGGAACACCGGCACCCCCATGGTGCGCTCGAGCACGGGTCGCAGCTTCTCGTGCACGTACGTGATCGGCTCCTGACCGAGCTTCCGCCGCACGAAAGGGTGCACGGCACCGCCCTGGATCGGCCCCGGGCGGATGAGCGCGATCTGCACCACGAGGTCGTAGAACTTCCGCGGCTGCAACCGGGGCAACAGTCCCATCTGCGCCCGCGACTCCACCTGGAAGACCCCGATCGAGTCGGCGCGGCACAGCATGTCGTAGACGGCCTTCTCTTCTTTCGGCAGCGTCGACAGCTCCCACGTCTCGCCCGTGGCATCCCGGATCAGGTCGAAGCAGTACTGCAGCGCCGCCAGCATGCCGAGCCCCAGCAGGTCGAACTTCACCAGCCCCATCCACGCGGCGTCGTCCTTGTCCCACTGGATGACCGTGCGATTCTCCATCCGCGCGTGCTCGATCGGCACGACCTCGCCCACCGGACGGTCGGTGAGCACCATGCCTCCGGAATGGATGCCGAGGTGCCGGGGCGCCTTCAGCAGCTCGGCCGCGAACTCGATGACCTGATCGGGGATGTCGTGATCGGCCCCCGTCTCGAGCGTGGCTCCCCACCGTTCGACCTGCTTCGACCAGGCATCCTGCTGCCCGGGCGAATGCCCGAGCGCGCGGGCCATGTCGCGCACGGCGTTCTTCGGGCGGTACTGGATGACGTTCGCCACCTGCGCCGCACGCTCGCGCCCGTACGTCTCGTACACCCACTGGATGATCTCTTCGCGCCGGTCCGAGTCGAAGTCGACGTCGATGTCGGGCTCCTCGTCGCGCAGGCTCGACAGGAACCGCTCGAACGGCAGCCGGTAGAAGATCGAGTCGACCGCGGTGATGTCGAGCAGGAAGCAGACCGCGCTGTTGGCGGCAGAGCCCCGTCCCTGACACAGGATGCCGCGACGTCGGGCCTCGGCGACGATGCCGTGCACGATGAGGAAGTACCCCGGGAAGTCCTTCATCTCGATGACGCCGAGCTCGCGCTCGATGCGGTCACGATCGTCGGCGGAGAGGTTCGGATACTTGCGCGGCACGGCCTCCCACACCAGATGACGAAGCCACGACATGGGCGTGTGTCCCTCGGGCACCGCCTGCTTCGGCAGCGCGGGCTTGGCGCGACGCAGGGGAAAAGCGAGCTCGTCGGCGAGCGTCACCGTGCGCGCCACCGCGCCGGGATGGCGGGCGAACCGGGCCGCCATCTCGGCCCCCGAGCGCAGATGCGCACCGGCGTGGGCCGGGAGCCACCCGTCGAGTTCGTCGAGACCGCGGTTGGCGCGCACCGCCGCAACGGCGGCGGCGAGCAGTTCTTTCCGGGGAACGGCGTAGTGCACGTTGTTGGTGGCGAGGGTCGGGAGTCCGCGCTCCGCGGCGAGGGCGGCCAGCACGCCGTTGTGGCGCGAGTCGAGTGGGTTCCCGTGATCCATCAGCTCGACGAACACGGCCTCGACGCCGAAGAGGTCGACGAGCGTGTCGAGCTCGCGAGCGGCCGCCGCCGGACCTTCGGATGCCAACGCGTGCCGGACGGCTCCCTTGCGGCATCCGGTGAGCACCGCCCAGTGCGGATCCTTCGGGCCGCCGGAACGCTCCGCGAGCTCCGCGAGGTCGTAGACCGGGCGGCCCTTCTCGGCTCCGGTGAGTTGCGCGTGGGTGATCGCTGCGGCCAGACGGTGGTATCCCTCTTCGCCCCGAGCGAGCACGAGAAGGTGCGATCCCGCGGGGTCGGCCTCGCCGTTCTGGGGTCCGGGGAGCTCGAGCGAGAGTTCCGCCCCGAACACGGTCTGCACCGCCCGCGCCTCGGCCGCCTCGGCGAAACGCACGATCCCGTAGAACCCGTCGTGGTCGGTGACCGCCAAAGCGTGCAGCCCGAGTCGTTCCGCCTCTTCGACGAGCTCTTCGGGAGAGGAGGCCCCGTCGAGAAACGAGTACGACGAATGCGCGTGCAGCTCGGCATAGGGCACGGCGTCCGCCGGGCGCTCGATCGTCGGGGGGACGTACGCTCCCCGCTTGTGCGACCACGCCGGGCTGTCGCCGCCGTCGCCGTTCGGCGGAGCCCCTATCGGGCGCCGCGCGTCGCTGAGCAGGCGCTCGAGCTCCGACCACTTCACCGGCGGGTTGTTCCACCCCATTAGGGCACCCCCGCACTCACGCACCGCCTCGCCGCGCGCCACCCCGCCGCACCCCGCACCGCCCGGCTCCGTACCGCCGCGCACCGCCCGACCAGGGGCCACCCCGCCGCGCCCCGCACCGCCGCGCGCCACCCCGCCCGGCGCCACCCCGCCCCCGCCAGCGCTGTTGAATGTCCAAGAAACGCCGTATCCCCGCCCCTCGTGACGGCGTGTTCTGGACACTCGACGGGCTGGGCGACGACGCCGCGCGGGGCGACACCGCGCGGGGCGACACCCCGCGGGGCCACGCGCTCAGTCATAACGCCCCTCCGCTCGCCACTCCCCCTCTTCGACCACGAGCAGCCACGCGCCCCCGTCGGCGTCGACGACCTGGAACCGGTGCGCCCGGCGACGACGCAGAGGGTCCCATCCCCGTTCGCTGATGGGCCACGGTCCCGCCCACTCGAGGATGCGGCGGCGCTGCTCGCCCGTGACGAGCACGGCGGGCGGGGCGCTCAACACATCGCGCTCCCCCACCGACACGGGTGCCCCGGCGATGTCGGTGACCTCCACCAGCCGCGGCTCGGGGTAGACGGTCGCCGGCAGGGGATCCGGCAGACTGCCCGGCCAGGGGCGGGTGCGGTCCTTGGCCGTCACCGCGCGATCGCCCCACGGGACCAGCACCTGGCGCTCCGCGAGCCACCGGCCCCCGCCGATCGTCGGCGTCACCACCCCGCGATGGCCGAGCATGGCCTGCACACGCGAGAGCGCGTGATGCACCCGCTCGTCAGGCCCGGCGCCGAAGAGCCCCTTGCTGTGGTGCGCGGCGTCGTCGACGGCCTCGGGTGCGATGTGCACCCCGGCGACCCCGCTGCCGAAGATGCCCTGCCCGTCTTCGGCGAGCTGCCAGCGCACACGGTCGACGACGGCCGCCGCGTCGAAAGACCCCGGATGCAGCCAGACACGCTCGCTGCGCTCTCCCCGTTCTCCGGAGAGCACGACGCGCAGCTCGGTGCAGACGAGATTCTGAGCACCGAGGTGGGCGATGAACTCATCGGCCGCCACGCGGACGCCGAAAGCAACCTGGTCGGCGAGATCGAGCGGGGGTTCGAACGCGACGTCGCGGTGGAGTTCGGGAGGAGGGATACGCGGTTCGACGGGTCGGGAGTCGCGCCCACCGGCCAGCGCATGAAGTCGGGCTCCACGTGGCCCGAACCTCTCGAGCACCCGCTCGACGGGCATCGCGGCGAAGGCGCCGAGGGTGTGGACTCCCAGTCGCGCGAGCAGACTCGCCATCTCGTCGTCGTCGAGGGCCGCCACCGACAGCGGCGCGAGGAAGGGCGCGGCGTCGCCGGGAGGAACCACCCGCACGGGGTCATCGGAAGACGCCGCGCGCGCCGCATGGCCGGCGGTGAAGATCCCGTCCGCGACGCTCGCGCGCACCCCGGAGAAGCCGTCGGCGGTGAGGAGGTCGATGAGCGTGCGCGCCGCCTCGGCTTCGCCGCCGTAGTACCGCGCGGGGCCACGGGCGCGCAGGGCGCAGAGTCCGGGCCGGACGACCTGCACGCCCGGCGCATGGTCCTCGATGCGTGCGACGACGGGACCGAAGACCCGCGCGTCACGGACCGGGTCGGCGGCGATCACCACCAAGGTAGGGCAGAGCGCCTGCGCGTCGCGTCGACGCTGCCCGCGCCGGACCCCGTGAGCACGGGCGACAGCCGAACAGGCGACGACGACGTTGTTCGCGAACACCGCCACGGGGGCGTCATCGCGCGGGGGCGACGATGCTTCGCGGGCGAATGCCGTGATCGGCCAGTCGGGGAACCACAGCACGAGGCTGCGCGTGGGCGCCTGCATCAGCCCACCGCCCGGGTGCGGTACGTCTCGTGCGTGCGCGGGACGAGACGCTCGGTCGGAGCGCCGAGCATCTCGATCGTGCCGTCGGCCGCGGGCAGCAGCATGCGCGCCCGGCGGGCGTTCGGAGAGCGTCGGCTGCTCACCGACACCGTCAGCTCGCGACCGGCCAGGTATCCGTTCCCCTGCCCCAGTCCCGTCCAACGCGGGTCGGTCACATCGATGACGGCCTCCGCCTGCGGCCACGATCCCTGCACCAGCAGAACGGTCCCCCGGTCACGCAGACGCGCAGCCAATCGCGTGGCCTCGGCCCCGCCGCGTGCCGCGTTCGAGCCCTGGGGAGGGCGCACGGCGACGACGGGAAGCACCTCCGCGATCGTCGCCGTGACCGCCAACCAGCGCGGCCCGGGATCGGGGATGAAGACGAGACGGTCGAGATCGAGCCCATACTTCTCGGCGGCCTCCGCCCCCAGTTCGGGCATGCCGATGACTCCGCACCAGGCTCCGTCCTGCGACGGGCGCGCCATGAGGGCGAGCAGCAGCGACGACGACCGGGCGATCGCATAGGCCGAGCCCGACCGCAGTCCCCCGCCGGGAAGGAGCGAGGTGAAAGCCGGGTGCGTCGGCAGCACGGGGGCGTCCATCCGCCGGCCCTGCATGCGCTCGAGACGGTCTCGCAGCGCGTGGATGTCAGGCACCGCCTGCACCTGGTCTCGCACGATCGCCCTCACTCCCACAGGTTAGAACATGTGTTCTACAGTCTCAATCCCTGTGGTTCGAAGATACGATCTACCTCCGACATCGTCCCGAGCGCGATGACCAGCGCCCCTCAGAGCAGATCGACCGTCCGCACGATGCGCGCGAATCCGCCCTGCTGGAGCACCAGAGCGGTGTCGGCCATCAACTCCGCCGCCGTCCGGCTGACCGTCCCGACGCCCGCGACCTCGCCCATCAGATCGAAGGTGCGCGTGGCATCCAGAGCAACCGTCACGTCGTACCCGAGATTTCCCGCCATCCGCGCGGTCGTCTCGACGCACATGTTCGTCTGGATTCCGCAGATCACCAGATCCCGGATGCCGCGCTCGTCGAGCCATACCCGCAGGTCGGGGTCGCCGTAGAACGCCGAGTTCACGCTCTTGCTCACCAGCACGTCGGGCTCGACGGCGGCCACCGCCGGGACGAGGGCGTTCCCCGGCGCCGCGGGGTGCAACGGCGAGCCTTCCTTCGGGGAATCGTGACGCACGATCACGATCGGCTCGCCCTCGCGGCTCCACCTCTCGATAAGGGCGGCGACGTTGGCCTCACAGTCGGGATTGGCCGTGGGACCCCAGAACGCGAGGTCGTCGAAACCCCGTTGCATGTCGATGACGACCAGAGCACGTGTCATGGCCCCATTCCACCACCGACCGCCGACACCAGGGCCGCGGGAAGCGGACGATCACCGACGCACGAGCGCCATCACGCCGCGAGCGCGAGATACGGCTCCCACCGCGGGTCGCTCTTGTCGACACCGCGCACCGTCCACGACGACCCCCTCGGCGGGGCGGGGATCACCCGCAGTTCCCACGACATCTCCTGCGGCGTGCGGTCGCCCTTGACGTTGTTGCATCGCAGGCAGCAGGCCACGAGGTTCTCCCACGTGTCCTTCCCCCCGCGCGAACGCGGCAGGATGTGGTCGATGGTCGAGGCCGTCTTGCCGCAGTACCCGCACCGGTGGGCATCGCGGCGGAGCACCCCTCGCCGGGTGACCGGCACCTGACGCGCCCCGGGCACCCGGATGTACCGCGTGAGGATGATCACGGCCGGGCGATCGTACGTCCCTCCCGCGGCCCAGACCGGATCTTCGTCGACGCGCTCGACGACGGTGGCCTTCTCGTTCATCACGAGCACGAGCGCTCGTTTGAACGACACGACGGCGAGCGGTTCGTAGCCCGCGTTCAGCACCAGAGTACGCATGAGGTCTCCTCTCGAATGGCCGAGACGGCTTCTCGGATGTTCGACTTGCGACGAGAGGAAGGTGCGCAGGCGTATGAAAAAAGGCGCTGTCTAGACAGACAGCGCCCGAGGAGTCACGGTGAGACCGTGGCATCCGAACAGACGATGCCGAAGAACGAGCAGCCCGAGCGCATCCATGGTGCGGATGCGTGGCCTGGCGTTCATCGGCTTTTCCCTTCGGTTCTTCCCGACGTCGCTGACAGGCTAACCCACCACCGACACGCCCGGGTCCGCGAGATCGGGAAACAA
>NZ_JARHXC010000093.1:0-4152 GCF_029222405.1 Microbacterium sp. Kw_RZR3
CCGGCGGCGGACACGAGCACACGAGGTTGCGGTCGCCGTAGGCCTGGTCGATGCGGCGCACCGGGGGCCAGTACTTGCCGCGGATGATCGATCGCACGGGGTACACCGCGGTCTCGCGCGAGTACGGGTGCGCCCACTCCCCCACGACCACCGTCTCGGCGGTGTGCGGGGCGTTGACCAGAGGGTTGTCGTCGGCGGGCCACTCCCCCGCGGCGACCGCGAGGGCCTCCTGCTTGATCGCGATCATGGCATCCACGAATCGGTCGAGCTCGGCGAGGTCCTCGCTCTCGGTCGGCTCGACCATCAGCGTGCCGGCGACCGGGAACGACATCGTCGGCGCGTGGAAGCCGTAGTCGATGAGGCGCTTCGCCACGTCGTCGACGGTGACACCGGTCTGCTCCTTGAGGGGGCGCAGGTCGAGGATGCACTCGTGCGCGACGAGACCTCCCTCACCCGCGTAGAGCACCGGGTAGTGCTCGCGCAGGCGCGCGGCGATGTAGTTGGCCGAGAGCACCGCCGCGGCGGTCGCCTGACGCAGTCCTTCGGCTCCCATCATGCGCACGTACGCCCATGAGATGGGCAGGATGCCGGCGGAGCCGTGGGGGGCCGCCGACACCGGTCCTCCGTCGAACACGCCGCCGGCGTGCTCGGCACGCTGCGAGAACGGGTGCGACGGCAGGTACGGCGCCAGGTGCGCCTTCGCCGCCACCGGACCCACGCCCGGTCCGCCACCGCCGTGAGGGATCGCAAACGTCTTGTGGAGGTTCAGGTGCGAGACGTCGCCGCCCAGGTCGCCGAAGCGCGCGAAGCCGAGCAGGGCGTTGAGGTTCGCGCCGTCGACGTACACCTGGCCACCGGCGTCGTGCACGGCCTGGGTGATCTCGAGCACGTCGTGCTCGTACACCCCGTGGGTCGAGGGGTAGGTGATCATCAGGGCCGAGAGCTCCGCCGCATGCTGCGCGATCTTCGCGCGCAGGTCGCCGAGGTCGACGTTGCCCGCCTCGTCGCACGCGACGACGACGACCTTCATGCCCGCGAGGATCGCCGACGCCGCATTGGTGCCGTGCGCCGACGACGGGATCAGGCACACCGTGCGCTCGGTGTCGCCGTTCGCGAGGTGGTAGCCGCGGATCGCGAGCAGGCCCGCGAGCTCGCCCTGCGAGCCGGCGTTCGGCTGCAGCGACACCGCGTCGTAGCCGGTGACCTCGGCGAGCCAACGCTCGAGCTGCTCGATCATCTCGAGGTAGCCGCGCACGTCGGCCTCGGGCGCGAACGGGTGCACGCGCGAGAACTCGGGCCACGACACCGCCGCCATCTCGGTCGCAGCGTTGAGCTTCATCGTGCACGATCCGAGCGGGATCATGCCTCGGTCGAGCGCGTAGTCGCGGTCGGCGAGGGTCTTGAGGTACCGCATCATCGCCGTCTCGCTGCGGTGCGCGTGGAAGACGGGGTGGGTGAGGTACTCGTCGTCACGGTGAAGCGCGTCGGCGACGCCCCGCAGGGCTTCGCCCTCGGGCAGCTCGCCGGCGGCCAGACCGAATGCGTCGAGGACCGCCGCGATGTCAGCATCCGTCGTCGTCTCGTCCACCGAAACACCGACCGTCGCATCGTCCACCCAGAGCAGCTGATAGCCGCGCTCGCGCGCACGGTCGACCACGTCTTGCGCGCGCCCCGGCACGTGCACGCGCACGGTGTCGAAGAACGCGTCGCTCACGAGGGTCAGGTCGTACGAACGCAGAGCGGATGCCAGGGCATCGGCCTTCTGCGCGACCCGGGTCGCGATCGCTCGGAGCCCGTCGGGCCCGTGGTAGACCGCGTACATCGCGGCCATGACCGCGAGCAGCACCTGGGCGGTGCAGATGTTCGACGTCGCTTTCTCGCGGCGGATGTGCTGTTCGCGCGTCTGCAGCGACAGGCGGTAGGCGGGGGCGCCGACGGCATCCTGGGACACCCCGACGAGACGGCCGGGCAGCTGACGCTCCAGGCCCGCGCGCACGGCCATGTAGCCCGCGTGCGGTCCGCCGAAGCCGAGCGGCACACCGAAGCGCTGGGTCGTTCCGACCGCGACGTCGGCACCGAGCGACCCGGGCGAGCGCAGCAGCGTCAGCGCGAGCAGGTCGGCGGCGGCGACGACCAGGCCACCGTTCGCGTGCACGGCCTCGGCGACGGCCGAGAAGTCCCAGATGCGCCCGGTCGCGCCGGGGTACTGCACGAAGGCGCCGAACGCTGCGGGGATCTCCCCCTCGAACGACGTCTCGACGATCTCGATGCCGACGGCCGCGGCACGGTGGTGCAGCAGCGCCTTGGTCTGCGGCAGCGCGTCGATGTCGACGAGGAAGACGTCGGTCTTCGCCTTCGACGCGCGACGCGCGACGAGCATGCCCTCGACGACCGCGGTGGACTCGTCGAGCATCGACGCGTTCGCCGTCGCCAGACCCGTGAGGTCGGTCACCATCGTCTGGAAGTTGATGAGCGCCTCGAGGCGGCCCTGCGAGATCTCGGGCTGGTATGGCGTGTACGCCGTGTACCAGGACGGGTTCTCGAGGACGTTCCGCGCGATCACCGACGGCGTGAAGGTGTCGTAGTAGCCGAGGCCGATCAGCGGCCGCGCGGAACGGTTCGCCGTCGCCAACTCGCGCAGCTCGGCGAGCGCTTCGGCCTCGGTGGCGGCGACGGGGATGTCGCTCGTCTCACGGGGACGGACGTGGATGGATGGCGGGACGGCGGTCTCGACGAGCGCCTCGACGCTGTCGTACCCGACGACCTCGAGCATGTGCGCCTGGGCGTCGGGACCGATGCCGATGTGGCGGTCGGTGAAGGCGGCCGGGGTCCCCGCATCCGTGCGAGGAGGAAGGACGGAGGTCATGCGGTGAGGTCCTCGTAAGCGGCGCGGTCGAGGAGGTCGCCGGGAAGCTCGCCCTCGACGCGGATCTTGATGAGCCAGCCGCCGGCGAAGGGCTCGGCGTTGACCAGGGAGGGGTCGTCGACCACGGCCTCATTGATCTCGACGACGGTGCCCGTGATCGGCGCGTAGAGCTCTCCGACCGACTTGGTCGACTCGATCTCGCCGCAGACGTCGCCCGCGGAGACCGCGGAGTCGGCGCCGGGCAACTCGACGAAGACGACGTCGCCGAGCTTGTCGGCGGCGAAGTCGGTGATGCCGACGGTGGCGACGTCACCGTCGATCGAGATCCACTCGTGCTCGGACGTGTAGCTGAGGGCGGTGAGGTCGGTCATGCGTTTCTCCGGTAGAAGGGAAGGGCGGTGACGGTCGCGGGGATGCGGGTTCCGCGGACGTCGATGGTCAGTTCGGTTCCGAGTTCGGATGCCGCGGGCGCGACGAATGCCATCGCGACGGGGTGGCCGAGGGTGGGGCTGAGGGCGCCGCTGGTGATCTCGCCGACGGTGTCGTCGCCGTGCAGCACCGAGTAGCCGGCGCGACCCGCGCGGCGGCCCTCCGAGACGAGACCGACGAGGACCGGGGCATCGGCGGGTCCGGACGACAGGCCGTCCTTGCCGACGAACGACTCCTTGTCGACGGCGACGACGCGGCCGAGACCGGCCTGGGCGGGCACGATGTCGCGCGACAGCTCATGGCCGTACAGCGGCATGCCGGCCTCGAGGCGAAGCGTGTCGCGCGCGGCGAGTCCGCACGGGACGAGCCCGCGGTCGGCGCCCGCGGCGAGCGCGGCGTCCCACAGGGCCGCGGCCCGCGCGGTGGGGATCATCATCTCGTAGCCGTCCTCGCCGGTGTAGCCGGTTCGGGCGACGAAGAGCGGCGCCTCGTCGAAGGTGCCCTCGGTCCAGGCGTAGTAGCCGAGCTCGTCGAGAGCGGTGCCGGTGATCTCGACCCCCGGGGTGGAGCTCAGGATGCCACAGGCCTCAGGGCCCTGCAGGGCGATGAGGGCGTAGTGGTCGGTGACGTCTTCGACGCGGAAGCCGGTAGAGCCGGCGACGAAGGCGAAGGAGCGGGGTCCGGTCCCTTCGACAGGCTCAGGGACCTCGGTTGCAGCGGAAGCGTCGGCCGCTGAGCCCGTCGAAGCGTCCGACGCGGGGGTTCCGGTCCCTCCGACAAGCTCAGCGACCTCGGTTGCAGCGGAAGCGTCGGCCGCTGAGCCCGCCAGAGCGTCCGACGCGAGGGTTCCGGTCCCT
>NZ_JARHXC010000094.1:0-1033 GCF_029222405.1 Microbacterium sp. Kw_RZR3
CCGGCTACGACACCGTCGCGGTGTTCGTCGGCCTCGACGTCGGCAAGAGCGAGCATCACGCCGTCGCCCTCGACCGCGCTGGTAAGAAGCTCTACGACAAGACCCTCCCGCAGGATGAGGCCCGGTTGCGGCAGATCATCGCCGACCTCAGCATCCACGGTCCGGTGCTGGTCGTCGTCGACCAGCCCGCCACCATCGGCGCTCTCCCCGTCGCCGTCGCCCGGGCCGCCGGCGCGATCGTCGGCTACCTCCCGGGCTTGTCCATGCGCCGCATCGCGGACCTGCACCCCGGGGAGGCGAAGACCGACGCGCGGGATGCCGCGATCATCGCCGAGACCGCCCGCACCATGCCGCACACGCTCCGATCGATCCAGGTCGACGATGAACAGGTCGCGGAACTAACGATGCTCTGCGGCTTCGATGACGATCTCGCCGCGCAGATCACCCAGGTCAGCAACCGCATCCGCGGCCTTCTCACCCAGATCCACCCCGCCCTCGAACGCGTCATCGGAGCGCACCTGGATCACCCGGCGATGCTCACCCTGCTACGCAAGCACCCCTCGCCGGAGGCTATGCGCACCGCCGGGACGAAGCGCCTGGGCAACCTACTCCTCAAACACGCCCCACGGAAAGGACGCGTCTGGGCGGAGGAGATCACCGCAGCGCTCGGACAGCAAACGGTCACCGTCACCGGAACCAACGCCGCAGCCCTCGTCCTGCCCCGCCTCGCAGCGCAACTACAGACCCTCCAAACCCAACGCGACGACGTCGCCGCCGAAGTCGAAACCCTCGTCGAGGCGCACCCTCTTCACCCCGTCCTGACGAGCATGCCCGGAGTCGGCGTCAGGACAGCAGCCCGACTCCTCACCGAAGTCGCCGGCAAAGCGTTCCCGACCGCCGGTCATCTCGCCGCCTACGCCGGCCTCGCGCCCGTCACCCGCAGATCCGGCACCTCGATCCGCGGCGAACACCCCTCCAGGCGCGGCAACAAGACCCTCAAACGCGCCCTGTTCCTCTCCGCCTTCGCCGCCCT
>NZ_JARHXC010000095.1:0-2537 GCF_029222405.1 Microbacterium sp. Kw_RZR3
CCGGTTTGGGGCGGATTTTGCCATTTGGGGCGCGAAATCCCCCGCCCCAAACGGCAGAACGCGCCCCAAACCCCGGGTAGCCTCAGTCGGGGACGACCGTGGCGATGAAGCCGGCGTCTTCGAGCGTCTGGATCACCAGCGCGCGGTGCTCGGCTCCACGGGTCTCAACGCTCAGCTGCAGGATCACCTCGCTGATCTGCAGGCCCTGTCCGTGGCGCGTGTGGAGCACCTCGATGACGTTCGCGCCCACCTGCGCGAGAAGCTCCGAGACGCGCGCGAGCTGGCCGGGACGGTCGGGCAAGGGGATCCGCAGCGACATGTATCGACCGGATGCCGAGAGACCGTGCGCCACGACGCGCTGCAGCAGCAGGGGGTCGATGTTCCCTCCGGACAGGATCGTCACGGTCGGTCCGGTCGCCTGGATCTTGCCGGCGAGGATCGCGGCGACCCCGACGGCTCCTGCGGGCTCGACGACCTGCTTCGCCCGCTCGAGGAGCACGAGCAGAGCGCGCGCGATGTCGTCCTCGGTGACGGTGACGACCTCGTCGATGTACTGCCGGATGAGTTCGAACGGCAGATCGCCGGGACGCGCGACAGCGATGCCGTCGGCGATCGTCGGGGTCGTCTCGACCTGCATCGGGTACCCGGCGGCGAGCGACGACGGGTACGCGGCGGAGTTGTGCGCCTGCACGCCGATGATGCGCACCTCGCGACCCTCCGCCGCGGCGCGGGCCTTGACCGCCGCGGCGACGCCGGCCGCCAGCCCTCCCCCGCCGATACCCACGATGATCGTCTCGAGGTCGGGCATGTCTTCGACGAGCTCGAGCCCGAGCGTGCCCTGCCCGACGATGATGTCGCGGTGGTCGAACGGGTGGATCAGCACGGCCCCGGTGCGCTCGGCGAACTCGGCTGCAAGGCGCAGTGGCGTCTCGACGGTGGCGCCCTCGAGGATCACCTCGGCACCGTACCCGCGCGTGGCCAGCAGCTTCGGCACGGGGACGCCCAGCGGCATGAAGATCGTCGCGGGGATCCCGAGCTGCTGGGCCGCCAGCGCGACGCCCTGCGCGTGATTGCCGGCGGACGCGGCGACGACTCCGCGCGCGCGCTCCTCCGCCGTCAGACGCGACAGACGGTAGGTGGCGCCGCGGATCTTGAACGAGCCGGTCCGTTGCAGGTTCTCGAGCTTGAGGTTGACGGGAACGCCGAGCAGCTCGGTGAGGTGCAGCGACTCGTCGAGCGGAGTCCGCGTGATGATGCCGCGCAGAGCATGCGCGGCATCCTCGAACTCGGCCAGGGTGGGAGTGTCGTTCATGATCTCCTTCCGCGCTCGCGCGGGACGGTCTGCCAGATGAGATCGCGAGACGCCAGTGGCTGGCCCTCGTGCTCCCAGGCCTTGGAACTGAGGTAAACCGCGACCACGTTGACGAACGCCGCGAGGGGCACGGCGAACAGCGCACCGGCGATCCCGCCGATCATGGCTCCGCCGGCGACGACCAGGACGACGGCGAGCGGGTGCACCTTCACGGCCGAGCCCATGAGAATCGGCTGGAGGATGTGACTCTCGACCTGCTGCACACCCAGGACGACGATGAGCATGAACAGCGCGATGAGCGGGCCGTTGTAGACGAGCGCGATGAACACGGCGAGGGCGCCGGTGGCCACGGCTCCGACGAACGGGATGAACGCCCCGAGGAAGACCAGCACCCCGATCGGGATCGACAGCGGCACACCGAGAAGGAAGGCGCCGAGGCCGATACCGATCGCGTCGATCGTCGCGACGAGCAGCTGCGTGCGCGCGTAGCTCTTGACCGTGCGCCATCCGGCCCGGCCCGCGCCGTCGACGGCCGGGCGCGCGACGCGCGGGAACAGGCGCGTGGTCCAGCGCCAGATGCCGCCACCGTCGGCGAGCAGGCACAGCAGGATGAAGAGCGTCAGCAGCACCCCGGTGCCGACGTGGCCGAGAGTCGTACCGATGGCGAGGGCACCGGTCCACAGGAGTTCCGCCTGCTGTTGCAGGAAAGTTCCCGCCTGGGTCAGCCCGTCGTCGATCTGCTGGGCGCTCAGATGCAGGGGGCCGTCGATGAGGTATTGGCGGAACTGCTCGACCGCGAGCACCGTGCGGTTCTGGACCGAGGCGAACTCGCGCGAGATCTGCCAGACAGCGAGCCAGACGAGGCCCGAGATGATCGCGATGGTCCCGAGCACCGTGACGACGATGGCGAGCCACTTGGGCCAGCGGTGACGCTGCAGGAACGAGAACGCCGGCCAGACGAGCGCCGTGACGAGGATCGCGACCAGGAGAGGGATCACGAGCAGCTTCAGCTGGATGACGACCCAGATGACGACGCCGACGGCCGCGGCGATGACGAGCAGCCGCCACGTGTACGCCGTGGTCTGGCGCAGTGCCGCGGGAACCGCGGGCTGGAGATCGCTCGAAACCGTGCGCCGTCGGAGGGCGTCGAAGAACGATCCGCGAGGCTCGGGATCGGTTCCGGTCATCCTGTCAGCCTACCGCCGCGCTCCCTGCGCGATCGCCG
>NZ_JARHXC010000096.1:0-5318 GCF_029222405.1 Microbacterium sp. Kw_RZR3
CCGTCGCCGCGGGTCAGCGCGCGGCCAGGCGGTACAGCACCTCGGGGCGTCCGCGCGCGCCGAAGCGGTGCGAGATGTCGACCTCGCCGCGGGCCACGAGCACGTCGAGGTATCGCCGCACCGTCGCGCGAGAGGCACCCGACGCGGCGGCGATGTCACGCGCGCTCGCCGGTGTCACCGGGTGGAGAGCTGCCCGGATGGTGTGCATGGTCGACTCCGCGAGTCCCTTGGGGAGAAGGGCTTCGGATGCCACGACCGTGCGCACCGGAGAGGTCACCGGGGAGACCAGCCGGTCGATGTCGCCCTGGCCCATGCTGACGGGCACCTCGGCCGGGCGTTCGGCTCGCCCGCGGCGGTACTCTTCGAGCCGGTTCACGAAGGCCTCGCGGGTGAAGGGTTTGGCGAGGTAGCCGACGACGTGCGCGGCCGCGGCCTGGCGTATCGTCAGGGTGTCGCGCGCGGAGCTGATCACGAGCACGTCGACGTCCCACTCCCGCACGAGCCGCAGGCGGTGCAGCACTTCGACGCCGCTGAAATCGGGGAGGTTCATATCGAGCAGCACGAGATCCACGTCGCTCCCCGCGGCGAGGGCCGCTCCCGCGGCACCCGTCCGCGCGGTCCCCACGAGGCGGAACCCGGGCAGTGCCTCGAGATACGCGGTGTGCAACCGCACCACCGCGGGGTCGTCGTCGACGATGATCGTGCGGATCACGGCATCCGGACTCATCCCCGCATCCCCGCGTGCGGCAGCTCCACCGTGAAGCGCGCCCCACCCGACGCCGACCGGCCGACCGTGACCGAGCCTCCGCGCGCCCCCGCGATGCGACGCACGAGGTCGAGACCCACACCCCGTCCCGCGGCGGCCTTGGAGCTGACCCCGCGATCGAAGATCCGAGCCACGTCTCCCGGCGCGACGCCCGGCCCGTCGTCGGCGACGTCGATCGTCAGCCGCTCGTCGCCCGCGAGCACGAGCACGTCGATCCGTCCGCCGGGCCCCGCCGCCTCCGCGGCGTTGCGGACGAGGTTCCCCAGCACCGTCAGCACTTCGTCGTCGACGCTTCCGCGCGGGACGAGGCTCGCGGGGTCCACCCGCAGTCCCGGGAACTCCGAGACCAGGCCGTCCAGCAGGGCGCGCAGCGCCGGGTCGTCGATCGGGAGACCGGATGCCACGGGCGCGAGCCCTCCGATATAGGTCAGCGCTTCGCCGGTCTCGCCCTCGGCGACGAGTCCGCGGATCACGTGCAGCCGCGTGTGGAATTCGTGCGTCTGGTCGCGGAGAGCGCCGGAGATGCGCCGCTGCGTCTCGAGCTCGCGGGCGTCGGCTTCGAGGCGTCGCACGCGTCGGCGGAGCGCCGCGGTGAGCAGCCCGCTGAGCACGACGCCGAGCACGATCGAGCCGGCCACCCAGGGCAGCATCCCCCCGACCGCTTCGTCGAAGCTGCGCGAGATCTCCGACTCCAGCACCCCGACCGAAGCGGTGCCCACCACGGCGTCGGCCGCACGCACCGGCACCTTTGCCCGCAGGCTCGGCCCGATGGTCCCTGTCTCGGTGCCGATGAACGTCTCTCCGGCCAGCACCGCGGTGGCATCCGTCGACACCGTCCGTCCGCGTTCGGCGGGATTCGGGTGGGTGAGCCGGATGCCGCGGACATCGGTGACCACGACATAGTCGACCCCGGATGCCGCGGCGACGACGTCGGCGAGCGGCTGGAGGTCGGCGGTGGCTGCGGCGGTGTCGAGCAGCACCGCACGCTGCACCTGGTCGAGCTCGACGAGGCTCGTCGCGACGTCGAGCACGCGTTCTTCCGTCGCGGCGCGGATGCTGCGCTCCTGAACCGACATGGCGACCAGGGTCGTCGCGAGCACGCAGACCAGGACGACGGTGCACTGCAGGGCGAGCAGCACGGCGAGGCGCACGCGCACGGGCGCGCGATCGGATCGGGTGATCGGCATCGGCACCTCCTCGTGCGGTCGCTTCGGGACCGGATCGTCGTGAGCATCAAAGAGCGCAAAGCCCTTCGAACGCGCCACCGGGGGAGAGGCGCTGACAACCTAGCTTCTCATCCGGCAACGACGATGTCCCGGGAGGGCTTGATGCAGCATCCGACGCCAGCAGAGGCGCAGCACCCCGCGCGCTCACCTCGACGCCGCCGCGTGACGGGGGTCGTGGTGGGTGTGGTCGCCGCGGCACTGTTCGTGACGGCGGGTCTCAGCGCCGCCGCGACCGGCGGAGTCGCCAACCCCCGGACGAAGCTCACCATCGTGGCTCCCGCCGCCCCCGGCGGAGGATGGGACACGTTCGGTCGCGAAGCACAGCAGGTCATGCGCGAAGAGGGCATCGCCGGAGCCGTGCAGGTGATGAACATCCCCGGAGCCGCCGGCACGATCGGCCTCGGTGCCGTCGCCGAGATGGGCGACAGGCACGACATCATGCTCGTCACCGGAGGCGTGATGGTGGGTGGGGTCATCGTCAACCGGTCGCCCGTGAGCCTCGAGGACGTGCGGCCCATCGTGCGTCTCGCCGACGACTTCAACGTGCTCGTCGTGCCCGGCGACTCGCCCTTCCAGACCCTCGACGACTTCATGCAGGCGTTCCTCGCCGACCCCGAGGGCACCGCGATCGCGGGCGGATCGCTCGGCGGCATCGACCACCTCCTCGCCGGCATGCTCGCCCAGCAGGGCGGCATCGACCCGCAGCGCGTGAACTACCTCGCCTACCCCGGCGGCGGCGAGGTCGTCACTTCTCTGCTGTCGCACACGACGCAGGCAGGACTCTCCGGATACAACGACTTCCGCGACCAGATCGAGTCGGGCAACCTCCGGGCCCTCGCGCTGTCGGCCGAGGAACCGCTCGACGACGTCGATGTGCCGACCTTCCGCGAGCAGGGCGTCGACGTCGCGATGTCGAACTGGCGCGGGCTCGTGGCGCCGCCCGGCATCGACGACGAGGTGCACGCGGAGCTCGTGGCCATGGCATCCGAGATGCGGGAAACCGATGCGTGGAAGGAAGTGCTCACCCGCAACAGCTGGGTCGACAGTTTCCTCGCCGGAGACGAGTTCGCCGCGTACTTGTCGGACGAGACCGAACGCACCACCGCGATCATGAAGGAGCTGGGTCTGTGACCGAACCGTCCACCCTCACCACGGGTTCGTTGCGCGTGCAGCGCACGCCCCGCTGGTACACCGGCCGCAGCGAGCTGGTGGTCGTCGCCGGGGTTCTCGTGCTCGCCGGGTTCATGACCTACGGCACCGCCACCATGCAGGTGCCCGCCGACGTCGCCTTCCCCGGGCCGCAGTTCTTCCCGATGCTGGTCAGCGGTTTCCTCTGGCTCGCCGGGATCGGTCTGCTGGTCGAGGTGCTGCGCGCGACCCGCCGCTCGCACGTCGCCGACGACCCGGTCGAGATCTCGAACGAGATGCTCGAAGACCTCGGCGCGATCGACGCCACGGGCGAGCTGCGGGTCGTCTCGCCCGAGGACGTGGCGTCGACCGCGAAGCCGGCCGCCGTCGACTGGCGCACTCTGGGCGTGACGGTCGCCGCTCTCGCCGGCTTCATCGTCGTGCTGCCGGTGCTCGGCTGGATCCTCTCGGCCGCCGCGCTCTTCTGGGCCATTTCGTGGGCCTTCGGCAGTCGCCGTCCCCTGCTCGACATCGGGGTCTCGGTGATCGTGTCATCCCTCGTCCAGCTCGCGTTCGGCGCGGGTCTGGGCCTGTCGCTTCCCGCCGGCATCCTGGAAGGACTCTCGCCGTGGATCAGCTGATCAACCTCGCCGACGGGTTCGCGGTCGCCTTCACGCCGCAGAACCTGCTCTTCCTCGTCATCGGGGCCATCCTCGGCACCGCCGTGGGCGTGCTCCCCGGACTCGGCTCGGCGATGGCCGTCGCGCTGCTGCTGCCCGTCACCTTCAGCCTCGACCCCACCGGCGCGTTCATCATGTTCGCCTCGATCTACTTCGGTGGTCTGTTCGGCGATTCGACCGCCGGCATCCTGCTCAACACCCCCGGCAACTCGTCCGCGATCGCGACGACGTTTGAGGGCCACCGCATGGCGAAGGACGGCAGGGCGGCCAAGGCGCTCGGCACCTCGGCGATCGGCGCGTTCCTCGGCGGCACCATCGCCTGTGTCCTGGTGGTGTTCTTCGCGCCCTACATCGTCGAGCTCGCGAAGGTGTTCGGCCCCGCGGAGTACTTCGCGCTCGCCGTGTTCGCGTTCGTCGCGATCTCGGCCGTCGTCGCCGATTCGATCGTGCGCGGCCTGGTCGCCCTCGGTCTTGGCTTCGCCCTCGCCCTCGTCGGCATCGACGCGATGACGGGTGCCGAGCGCTTCACCGGCGGAAACCCCGTGTTCTTCGACGGCATCTCGATCATCGTGATCACCGTCGGCCTGCTCGCGATCGGCGAGGTGCTGCACGTCGCCGGCCACATCCGCCGCGCGGGCGGACCGGGCAAGCTGGTCGCCCCGAGCGGTTCGCCGCTGCTGTCGCGCCGCGAGTGGCGCCAGGCTCTGCCCGCCTTCCTCCGCGGCACGGCGTTCGGCGTGCCGTTCGGTGCGATCCCGGTCGGCGGATCCGAGGTGCCCACGTTCCTCGCGTACGGCACCGAGAAGCGGCTCGCCCGCCGGCGCGGTGACACCGATTTCGGCACCCGCGGTGCGATCCAGGGCGTTGCCGCCCCCGAGGCCGCGGGCAACGCGACGGCCGGCTCGGCGATGGGCGCGCTGCTGGGTCTCGGCTTGCCGACCTCGGCGACGGCCGCGATGATGATCGCCGCGTTCCAGCAGTACGGGATGCAGCCGGGCCCGCTGCTGTTCGAACGCTCGGGCGACCTCGTGTGGCCGCTGCTCGCGAGCCTCTTCCTCGGCCTCATCATCCTGCTGATCATCAACCTGCCGTTCGCGGCCGTCTGGGCGAAGCTGCTGCTCATCCCGCGCCACTACCTCTACGCGGGCATCACGGTCGTCGCGATGCTCGGCGTCTACGCGATCGCCTCGCGTGTGGTCGACCTGTGGCTCGCCCTCGCGATCGGCGTCGTCGGCTTCGTCATGCGGCGCTTCTCGATCCCGCTCGCGCCCGTGCTGATCGCCGCGATCCTCGGACCCATGGCCGAGACCCAGATGCGCCGCGCCCTCGCCGTGTCGGAGGGCGACCCGACGATCTTCGTCTCGTCGCCGCTGACCGTCGTGCTGTACGCCCTGCTCGCGATCATCGTGACGGTGAGCGTTCTGCAGCACGCCCGCCACGCGCGCCGCGAGCGCGTCGAGGCCGCCGCCCGCCGCGACGCCCCGGTGCCGGCCGGGCGTCGCTGACCCGCCCGTCCCG
>NZ_JARHXC010000097.1:0-11371 GCF_029222405.1 Microbacterium sp. Kw_RZR3
CCGTGCGACGGCGGGGATGTTCAGCGCTTCCACGACCACGCGGGTGAAGCCCTGCGGGTCGGCGAGGTGCGCGAAGTGGTCGGCCCCCTCGATGTCGGTGATGCCGGCGTTCGGGATGACCTCGACCAGGTCGTGCGCGGACTGGTACAGGAACGACGTGGTCGCCGTACCCGCGATGAGATGTGTCGGGTCGTCGATCTCGGCGTACGGGGTCAGGTCGCTGCCGAGGGCGTCGATCTCGGCGAGCTCGCGCACCCACGTGGGGGTGAGCGGCACACTCGCACCCCACAGCGGCGTCTCGCGGATGAAGGGGATCGCCTCGGCCGGCACGCGGACGAAGTTCACGAGCGCGTACTCGAGGGCGGCGTCGAGGTCTCCGGCATCCACCAGTCGGCGATAGCCCTCGAGACGCTCACCCGCGACCGCGCCCTGCACGGCGAGCGGGGGCTCGTACGCGACCAGGGTCCCGCCGCCCAGGCCGTGCTCCCGCGCGTAGGCGAGTGTGGCCAGTGCTCCGAACGAGTGGCCGAGCAGGTGCGCTCCGGGGCCGGCCACCTCCATCATCGCGGCGATGTCGGCGACCTCGTGGGCGAGCGAGTACTCCTCCGTGTCGCCGGTGCCGCCTCGGCCGCGACGGTCGTAGACGTACAGGGTCACGTGCTCGGCGAGGGCTTCGCTGGCGGGGATCCACTGCTCCTTCGTCGCGATGCTTCCGTGCGTGACGACGAGCGCGGGGCCGGTGCCCCGACGGAAGTAGGCGATGGGTGTCCCATCGGACGAGGTGGTCTCGTGGTGCTCGAGTTCGGACATGCTCTGCCTCCTTGCAGATGGGCGTCGATGCTCTCACCGGGCCCGCGGCGCCGTGTCGCGGCAACCCGTGGCCACATGGTGTAACAGATTCGCGTCTGACGCAAGAGAAATGTCTCGCTTTAGCAATAAATGTGACAAAAACGCGTTGCGCAACCGACATGAGTAATGCAACCTGGAGGGGAGTTCACGTCGAGGAGGACCGATGAGCGAGACCGTGACCCCGGTCGAGAACGCGATGCAGCCCGAGGACACCCCTGAGCTGCGCGCCCTGTACCGCGGATTCGAGGAGAACCATCTCATCCCGCTGTGGACGCAGCTGGACGACCTCATGCCGCAGACCCCGCAGCCGAAGGCCCTGCCGTGGGTGTGGCGCTGGAGCGCCCTGCAGCCGCTGGCGGAACGCGCGGGCGACCTCGTGCCCGTGGGGCGCGGCGGCGAGCGCCGGGCGATCGGCCTCGCCAACCCGGGGATGGGCGGGCGCGCGTACATCTCGCCGACGCTGTGGGCCGCGATCCAGCAACTGGGGCCGCGCGAGACCGCCCCCGAGCACCGCCACTCGCAGAACGCTTTCCGCTTCGTCACCTCGGGCGAAGGTGTCTGGACCGTCGTCAACGGCGACCCCGTGCGCATGAGCCGCGGCGACTTCCTGCTCACCCCCGGTTGGCATTTCCACGGCCACCACAACGAGACCGACGAGTCGATGACCTGGATCGACGGGCTCGACATCCCCTTCGCCTACCAGATGGACTCCGGCTTTTTCGAGTTCGGCTCAGAGCGGGTGACCGACGAAGCGACCCCCAACTTCTCGCGCTCGGAGCGACTGTGGGCGCACCCGGGACTTCTGCCGCTCGCGGGGCTTCGGCGCACCGTCTCGAGCCCGATCGGCGCCTACCGCTGGGAGCACACCGACGCCGCGCTCACCGACCAGCTGCTGCTGGAGGGCGAGGGGATGCCGGCCACGGTCGGCCCCGGCCACGCCGCCGTGCGCTTCGCCAATCCGACGACCGGCGGCGACGTGATGCCCACGATCCGCGCGCAGTTCCATCGCCTGCGCGAGGGCGCGTCGACACCGGTGCGCCAAGAGGTCGGGTCGAACGTCTACCAGGTGTTCGAGGGAACCGGGCGCGTGCTGCTGGGCGACACCGAGCACACCGTCGAGCACGGCGACATCTTCGTCGTGCCGAGCTGGTGCCGCTTCCGCGTGCAGGCCGAGACCCGCCTGGACCTGTTCCACTTCAGCGACACGCCCATCTTCGAGGGCCTGGGGCTGTACCGCGAGTTCGAAGAGGAGACCGACCGATGAAGCTGCTGACCCTGCGCTGGAAGGGGGCCACCGCCGCGGCCCGTGTGGACGGCGAGCGCGCGACCGTGCTCGAGCGCTTCGCCGATGTCGGCGACGTGCTGCGGGCGGGCCCCGCGTCGGCCGTCGCAGGTATCGACGGTCCTGTCATCGATCTGGATGCCGTGGACTACGCGCCCGTGATCCTCGCACCGAGCAAGATCGTGTGCGTCGGACTGAACTACCGCGCGCACATCCTCGAGATGAAGCGTGAGCTTCCCGAGTACCCCGTCCTGTTCGCGAAGTTCCCCGACACCCTCGCCGCCGCGGGGGAGGACATCCCGCTGCCGCCGGAGAGTCCCGAGATCGACTGGGAGGGCGAGCTCGCCGTCGTCATCGGCTCGACCGTCCGCCGAGCGTCGGCCGAACAGGCGGAGGACGCCATCGCCGGCTACACCATCGCGAACGACGTCTCGATGCGGGACTGGCAGTTCCGCACCCGCGAGTGGCTGCAGGGCAAGATGTGGGAGCGCTCGACGCCGCTGGGGCCCGTCCTCGCGACCCCCGAGGAGATCCCCTCCGACGCGCGGATGACCACCACCGTCGACGGCGTCCAGAAGCAGGTCGGTGACATCCACGACCTCGTCCACGGTCCCGTCGACCTGGTGCGGTACGTCTCCACGATCACGACGCTGCGCCCCGGCGACGTCATCCTGACGGGAACCCCCGGCGGCGTAGGCCACGCACGCGAACCGCGGGAGTATCTGGCATCCGGAAGCGTGGTCGAGGTGACCATCGACGGGATCGGGACCCTCCGCAACCGATTCGTGGCGGAGGAGCCGTGAGGGCGGGAGAGCTGACACCCGAGCAGCTCGCGCTGCGGGAACGTCAAGGCGCCGGCGCGCGATACGACGCCGAAGACGCCCCGCACGCGCACCTCGATCTCGCCCGGCGCGGCACGGCGTACTTCGCGCGCCGTCTCATGCAGCTTGACGACGCCGACCTCGACGCACCGAGCCTGCTGCCCGGATGGTCGCGTCGGCACCTCATCGCGCACGTCGGCTACAACGCCCGCGCCGTCGCGCGCCTGGTGGAGTGGGCTCGCACGGGCGTCGAGAACCGCATGTACGCCTCCGACACGCAGCGGTGGGACGAGATCGTCCTCGGCGCGACCCTGCCGACGCGAGCGCTGCGTCATCTCGTCGATCACGCCGCCGTGCACCTCGACGTCGAGTGGCGGGATCTGTCGGACGCGCAGTGGGATGCCGACGTCGTCACCGCTCAAGGACGCACCGTGCCCGCGCGCGAGACGGCGTGGATGCGCGCGAAGGAGGTGTGGGTGCACGCGGTCGATCTCGACAACGGCGGGTCGTTCCTCGACTTCCCGCCCGAGATGATCGACGGGATCATCGCGGACGTCTTCCGCGCGTGGACGCGGCGCAGCGAGCCCGGAGCCGTCGTGCTGCGGGCCACCGACCGCGACGACTCGCCGGGTTCGTACGGCGAGAGCGGCGCGGAGGTCGAGGGCGCCGCAGCCGATCTCGCGCGGTGGCTCGCCGGTCGCGGGGCACGGCGGCTGCGGGTCGTCGGCGGCGGGGAACTGCCGGAGATCGCGCGCTGGTTCTGAGATCGTTGGAGCGCGTCAGCGCACCCGGTGAGAGCACCCCTCAGCCGCCCGGCACCGGCGGCAGCTCCACGACCTCACCGAGCGGGGTGTAACGCGGACCGGCCAGGCGCCCGATCGGTCGGAGAAGCGCGGTGTCGATGCTGGCTGCGCCCGTCGAACCCATCCGCACCACGTCGTCACGTACGGTCCAGCCCACGACCGTGCCCACGACGAACTCGCCACCGGTGGGGCTGAACGCCGTGGTCGAGTGGTAGCGACATTCCATGCGCACGGGTGCATCGGCGAGGCCCGGGACGCCGATCACGCGCGACTCCTCGAGCGCGAGGCCCAGGCGCTCGGCTTCGCCGACCTCGGGCGGCATCCATTCGCTGCTCGCGTGCAGGGCGGACAGCATCGTCTCATCGGCGATGTTCACGACGAACTCGCCGTGCTCCTCGATGTTGCGGATCGTGTCCTTACGGCCGCTCGCGCGCTTGTTGACGGTGAAGCCGAGCATCGCCGGATGCTGGCTCACCCACGTGAATGAACTGAACGGCGCGAGGTTCACGGGGTCGCGACCGCTCGTGACCCAGGCGATCGGACGGGGAACCACCGACCCGACGAGCAGGCGGTACGTGTCCGCGGGGGAGAGGCCGGCGGCGTCGATGAACATCAGGGGACCTTTCCGGATGCCGTGAGCTCGGCGGCGAGCATCTCGCGCAGTGCCTTCTTGTCGATCTTGCCCACCTTGGTCAGCGGCAGCTCGTCGACGGTGACGAGGTGGTCGGGGCGTTTGAACGCCGCCACCCCGGATGCGTCGAAGTGTGCGCGTACCGTGCCGAGATCGAGCTCGTGCCCGTCGTGCAGGACCGCGAACAGGCACACCGTCTCGCCGAGGGTGTCGTGCGGCATGGCGACCGCGGCCGCGAGCCGCACCGAAGTCAGCCCGTACACGAGGTTCTCGACCTCTTCGGCGGAGATGTTCTCGCCGCCGCGGTTGATCATGTCCTTGCTGCGGCCCTCGACCACGAGATTGCCGTCGGGCCGCAGGCGCACGATGTCGCCCGTGATGTAGAAGCCGTCGGGGGTGAACGATCGGGCGTTCGCCTCGGGAGCGTCGTAGTACCCGCGTGGGGTGTAGGGGCCGCGGGTGAGCAGCACGCCGGGTTCTCCGTCGGGAACCGGCATCCCGGTCGCCTCGTCGACGACGCGCAGCTCGTCGTGCACCGACACCGGACGCCCCTGCGTCGAGACGATGGCTTCGACCGGGTCGTCGAGCCGGGTGACGTTGATGAGGCCCTCGGCCATGCCGAACACCTGCTGGAGCGTCCCGGGAAGGTCGCGCACCGCTCGCTCGGCGAGCTCGTCGGCCAGACGCGCCCCGCCCACCTGCAGCACACGCAGGGTGCGCAGCGCGTCGACGCCCACGGCTCCCGCGTGATCGAGCCAGGATGCCACGACCGCCGGCACCGCGGCGGTGTGGGTCACGCCGTGCTGCCGGATCGCGGCGAACGCCCGCTCGGGCCGCGGCGAACCCAACGGCACGACCGTGCCCCCGGCGAACAGAGTCCCCAGGATGCCGGGACACGCGAGCGGGAAGTTGTGTCCCATCGGCAGCGTCGCGAGGTACACCGTGTCGGCGCCGATCGCGGTGGGCGGCGAGGTCAGCACGATGTTGCACAGGTAGTCGTCGTGCGTGCGCGCGATGAGCTTGGGCAGACCCGTCGTGCCGCCGGAGAGGAGGAACACCGCGACGGAGTCGGCATCCGGGGTCGGCAGGGTTCGCCCGCGAGTGCTCTCGTCGGATGACGCGCACAGCGGAAGGAGGCGCTCGACATCGTCGGGGAGCGCGGCATCGGCGTCGGCGAGCACGATGACGTGTCGCAGGGTCGGACTCGTCTCGCGGAGCGCGCACGACAGCCGGCGGTGGTCGAAGTCGCGCAACGTGTCGGGGCTGACGAGCGCGACGGCCTCCGATGCCTCGACGAGGTGGCGCAGCTCGTGCTCCCGGTGCGCCGGGAGCGCCATGACGGGCACGACACCGGCGCGCAGGCACGCGAGCGTCAGCACGACGAACGTCCAGTGGTTGGGCAGCTGCACGACGACGCGGTCGTCGGGCGCGATGCCGAGGTCCAGCAGGCGCGCGGCGCACGCGTCGGCGCGGTCGAGCAGATCGGCGTAGGTCAGCGTCACCTCGTCGTCGACCAGGGCGACGCCGTCGGCGTGGCGGCCCGCCGCCTCGACGAACACCTCGCCGAGCGAGCGGCCCTGCCAGAGCCCCTCCGCGCGGTACCGCTCGGCGAACACGGTGGGCCAGGGTGTCAGTCCCGCGCGCGTGTTCATCGCAGCACCGCATCCGCGCGGCCCGAGAGCACCAGGGTCATGGCTCGATCCTCGTCGCAATCGGGTTCGTCGATGATCGCCGCCACGCCGTGGCGCAGGCGTGCCGCTTCGGCGAGGAGCTGACGGTCGAGAGCGCTGCCCCCGGTGACCAGCACCGCGGCGGCATCGCGGTGGGACGCGAGCGCCTCGCGCACGGCGTCGTCGGGGCGGATGCCGTCACCCGCCGCCACGGTGACGACAGGGGGCAGGTCATCGCGGTCGACCACGCGTCGATCGAGGAGCCCCGCGACCGCGGACTCCAACGGTGGCGCCCCGTGGCGGCTGTGCCACCGATCGAGCGCTCGGCGCACGGCATCCGGATCGCGGCGGGCGATCTTCGCGGCGGGCAGGGCGCGCGAGAAGAAGTGGAATCCGAACTGCCAGGGCTCGAACGCGTGGAAGTAGGTGCCGAAGTTCTCCCACCACGACAGACTCGGCCGAGCGGCGCCCTGGATGCGAGCCACTTGCGGCTGCCGGACCGCCTCGTACGCGAGGAACGCGGTGTCGATGTCGTCGGGGTGCGCGGCGAGCGCGTCGGCCAGGGCGATCGCGTCTTCGAGCGACATCTTCGTGCCGCTGCCGACCGAGAAGTGGGCGGTGTGCACGGCGTCGCCGAGCAGGGCGACGTTGCCGTGGTGCCAGCTGCGCGCGCGGATCGTGCGGAAGTTTCCCCACCGGGAGTTGTTGCCGATCAGGCGCGCGCCGCCGATGAGGGACGCGAAGATCTCCTCCAGCCGGCGCTGGCTGTGCTCATCGCTCGGACCTGGGGGAGTGGCCGGGTCGAAACCGTCGAGTCCGGCGGCGCGCCAGGTGTCCTCGTCGGTCTCGACGATGAAGGTCGACAGGCCCCCGCCGATCGGGTACGCGTGCGCGGCGAACACCCCGGCCACATCTTCCGGCAGCCCGTCGGCGTGCGTGTGCAAGAAGGTCAGTCCCTCGAAGGGGGCGTCGGTCGCGAACCAGATGAACTTGGCGGCGGCGGTCTCGTAAGTCACGCCCAGGGTGTCGTCGCCGATCGTGGTGCGGGTCTGGGAGTTCGCGCCGTCCGCGGCGACGATCACGTCGTAGTCGTCGAGCTCGTCGACGCGTCGCGGGGTGGAGAAGTGCAGGTGGGCGCCGGCCTCCGTGGCGCGCCGCTGGAGGGCTGCGAGCAGATCCTTGCGCAGCACGGCGCCCATGCCGTTGCCGCCGAACGTCATGGTCTCGCCCTTGGCGGTGACGCGGATGGCATCCCACCGCACCCCCGAGGCGTCCAGGGTCTCGCGCAGCGCCGAGTCCGCGGCATCCACCCCGCTCTGCGTGGCATCCGAGAACACGACGCCGAAGCCGAACGCCTCGTCGGCGCGGTTGCGCTCGAAGAGGTCGACCTCGGCGTGGGGGATGTTGCGCGCGGCCAGAGCGGCGAAGAGAAGGCCGCCGGGACCGCCTCCGATGATCGCGATACGCATGTCAGCCTCCTTGCTGAAGATGTCGATCCGTCACGACGCAACGAGTATGCAACACGAATGTGTTCTGCGCCATAGCTTCGTTACATTCATCTCGGGTAACGTTCTCGCATGCGCCCCCGCTCCCTCGTCTTCACGCTCCTCGGGGACTACTTCCGCTACTGCGGTGACGGCGAGGTGCCCCTGCGCGGTCTGAGTGACGTCCTGCAGCTGTTCGACATCGAGCCGGCCACCACCCGCGTGGTCATGTCACGCCTGCGTGCCGACGGTTGGTTCGACACCCGCCGCGACGGAAGGCTGACCACCTACGTGCTCTCACCGAAAGCGTGGCAGTTGCTCGACGAGGGGCGAGAGCGCATCTTCCGCCACGTCGCCGGTGACTGGGGCGGGGAATGGACACTCATCGCCACACGGGCGGGTGATCGCTCGGCGCGCGATGAGATGCGCAAGAGCCTCACTTGGCTGGGCTTCGGCCAGTTGCAGCCCGCCGTCTGGATCGCCCCCGGCGACCGCGTGGCCGCGGCGAGAGAGCTGATGGAGACCAACGGTGTGGGCTCCGACGTGTTCGTCAGCCGGACCGGCGACCTCGATCACGACCGCTCGATCGCGGCCCGCGGGTGGGACCTCGACGCGCTCGACTCGCTCTACGGCGCTTTCGTGCACACTCACGACGTGGCCGAGCCCGAGGCGAACGATGACGACGCCCTCGTGGCACGTGTGCGGCTGACCGACGACTACCGTCGTTTTCCCTTCACCGACCCCGACCTGCCGAGCGTTCTCCTGCCCGCGGGGTGGAACGCGCCGCGCGCGCACGAGGTGTTCGTGCGTCGCCACGGCGAGCTGCGCGACCGCGCGACGGCCGCGATCGAACGGTTGACGGGGCTGACGGTGCGCGGGGCGCACCGAGCGTTCCTCGAGGGCGGGGCGGTCGGTTTCACCCGAGAGGCGTAGTCGTCACCGGGGCGTCAGAGCAGGCCCGGCAACCGTTCCGCGAACGCGCGCAGCACGGACGTCGTGCCTCCGTCGACCTTGACCGCGGCGCGGCGATCCGCGCGGGTCTCGCCGCGGTTGATGATGACGACGGGCAGTCGCCGGCGCCGTGCCCGCTCCACGAGACGGATGCCGGAGTTCACGACCAACGACGACCCCGCGATAACGAGTGCCTCGCTCGCGTGCACGAGCTGCTCGGCCTCACGGAACTTCTCGACCGGGATGTACTCGCCGAAGAAGACCACATCGGGCTTCAGGGTGCCCCCGCAGACCGAGCAGACGGGGACGACGAAACCCTCGGCCGAGGTCGGGGTCACATCACCATCGGGGCCGAGCTCGACGTTCTCGGGGGCGGTGATCCACGGGTTCTCGGCCTCGATGCGCTCCGCGAGGTCGCGGCGGTCGAAGATCTGCCCGCAGTGGAGGCAGCCGATGCGGCGCATCGTGCCGTGCAGCTCCACGACCCGCCCGCTGCCCGCGCGCACGTGCAGACCGTCGACGTTCTGCGTCACGACGCCGTTCGACACCCCTGCCGCTTCGAGATCGGCCAGGGCGCGGTGTCCGTCGTTCGGCTCGGCCGCCGCGAACACCTTCCAGCCCAGGTGGCTGCCCACCCAGTACCGGCGGCGGGCCTCGGCGCTGGAGAGGAACTGCTGCACCGTCATCGGCGTCCGCGTGGGAGCGCCCTTTCCACGGTAGTCCGGGATGCCCGAATCCGTCGACACGCCCGCGCCCGTGAGCACCGCGATCCGGCGACCCGCAAGCACCTCGACGGCCCGATCGATGGATGCCAAGGACTCGGCATCCTTCGTCGTGTCGGTCATGCGCACCTCCGTCGTATCGAGTCTAGGGCGGGCCGTCGCCCACCGGACGCGCACCCGAACGCCGTCGATACTGGAGGGATGAGCGCTCTCCCCCCACCCGCCATGCTCGACATCACCTGCCTCCGCCGCGTGCGACCGTGGGGCGGAGAGCCGGTCGACATCGCGATGGATGCCGGAATCATCACCGCCGTCACCCCCGCAGGGTCCGCGCCGATCGGCGTCCGGGAGTTCGACGGGCGGGGCCTCCTCGCTCTGCCGGGCATCGTGAACGCCCACGCCCACGTCGACAAGTCCTGGTGGGGACTGCCGTGGCAGTCATACGGGGGCGAGGGCACCACCGAGGGGCGCATCCGCCACGAGCGGGCCGAACGCGACGCCCTCGGCATCCCCTCCCTCGAACGCTCCGCGCACGTCCTGCGCGAGTTCGTGCGTCACGGCACCACGGCGATCCGCACCCACGTCGACGTCGACACCGGCGTCGGGCTGCGCGGGATCGAGGCGGTCGAAGAAGCCGCCGCCGCCTACGAGGGCGCGCTCGACGTGCGGATCGTGGCGTTCCCGCAGGACGGCGTCCTGCGTCGCCCCGGCGTGCTCGACTCGCTGCGGGATGCCGCGACCCGGCCGAGCGTCGACGCGATCGGCGGGCTCGACCCCGCGACCATCGACCGCGACCCCGTCGGACAGATCGACGCGATCACCGCGCTCGCCGCCGACACCGGGGTGGGTGTCGACATCCACCTGCACGACCCCGCCGAGCTCGGCGCGTTCCAGATCGAGCTGCTCGTCGACCGCGCCGCGCGGCTCGGCCTGCGCGGCCGCGTGAACATCGCGCACGGCTTCGCGGTCGCCCAGCTGGACCCCTCGCACCGTCGCGACCTGTTGGCCGCGATGGCGGAGGTCGGGGTCTCGATGACGACGGTCGCGCCCCTGCGGCTCCCGCAGCTGCCCCTCGCCGAGCTCGACGCCGCCGGCGTGCGCTTCGCGTTCGGCACGGACGGCATCCGCGACCTCTGGAGCCCCTATGGCACGGGCGACACGCTCGGCATCGCGTGGCAGTACGCGCGGGCGGCGGGACTCGTCCGCGACGACGATTTGCTTCGCGTCGTGCGGCTCGCCACGACCGCCAGCGCCTGGGCCGTCGGTCGTGACCAGCACGACCTCGTCGAGGGAGCGCGCGCCGACGTCGTGCTGGTGGATGCCGAGAACCCGATGGACGCGCTCGTCCGCGTGCCCGAACGCGCCCTGGTCGTCGGCGGCGGGCGGGTGCTGCACGTGGCGTAGCCCCCTTGCCCCCTTCCCGTTGACTGTCCAGGACACGCCGTTAAGGGCACGGGCGTCACGGCGTGTTGTGGACACTCGACAGTGAGGCGGGCGCGGGCGCGGGCGCGCGAGGGCTGGCACGATGGACGGATGCCCGTCATCCCGCTCGACTCCGCCGACGACCCGCGCCTCGCCGACTACCGCGATCTCACGGACGTGTCGCTCCGGCGGGTGACCGAGCCCGCGGGCGGGCTGTACATCGCGGAGTCGTCGAAGGTCCTCGACCGCGCACTCCGTGCCGGCCACCGTCCGCGGTCGGTCCTCGTGCAGGAGAAGTTCCTCGCCGATGCCCTCGCTCTCGCGGGGGAGGATGCCGAGATCTACGTCGTCCCCGCCGAGATCGCCGAGCGGGTGACGGGGTACACCGTGCATCGGGGGCTGTTGGCATCCATGCATCGCCCCGCGTTGGCATCCGTCGAAGAGGTCGTCAAGGACGCGCGGCTGGTCGTGGTGCTCGAAGACATCGTTGATCACACCAATATCGGGGCGGCATTCCGTTCCGCGGCGGCCCTCGGGGCGGATGCCGTGCTCGTGACGCCGCGGTGTGCGGACCCGCTCTACCGGCGGAGCGTTCGCGTCAGCATGGGGACGGTGTTCCAGGTGCCGTGGACGCGCCTCCCCGAGTGGTCGGAAGCCAAACCGCTCCTGCACGCGGCCGGGCTGCATCTCGCCGCCCTCGCCCTCTCGGACGACGCCGTCACGCTCGACGCCTTCT
>NZ_JARHXC010000098.1:0-4941 GCF_029222405.1 Microbacterium sp. Kw_RZR3
CCTCACGAGCGAGGCGCGCGCAGCGGCCCCGCGCGCTCTCAGTTCAGTGGGCGAAGCTCCAGAGACTCGGCCGTGGTATCCACCCCGACGCTCGCGAACGACGCATACCCGTCGGCGGCGGATCGCTCGAGCAGGGCCTTCATGTTCTTCGCCCGCTGCTCGATGCGCACGCGCGCGCCCTGGGCGATCAACGCCGTCTTCAGCGCGAGCAGCGTGGTGAGCGGCACATCTCGGTCGTGCACGAGGACGACGGATCGCTCGCCGGTGTCCGCGGCATCCTGCAGCAGATCGACGATGCGCTCGAATCCGATCGAGAACCCGACGGCCGGGACGTCCTGTCCGAGGAAGCGCCCGATCATGCCGTCGTAGCGACCGCCACCGCCGAGCGAGTAATCGACGCCCGGGTGGGCGAGTTCGAAGATCGTGCCGGTGTAGTAGCCCATGCCGCGAACGAGGAAGGGGTCGAAAACGAGAGGGGCGTCGGCGCCCCGGGCGGCAGCCACCGTCTCGCCGAGCGCGACGAGGTGCGCGATGACCTGGTCCGGGATGCCGTCGGGCAAGGCCGCGCGGATACCGGCCTCGTCGAACGACCGGGTGCTCGCGGGGCGGTCGAGGTAGGCCGCGAGAGCATCGACGGTGTCCGCGGTCGCACCGCGATCGCGCAGCTCGGCGATGACGCCGGACGGCCCGATCTTGTCGAGCTTGTCGATCGTGATGAGCACGCCCGGACGCTCGTCGACGACGAAGCCGAACACGTCGAGCATCGCGTCGAGCACACGCCGATCGTTCACGCGGATGGAGCCGCCCTCGAGACCCAGGTGGTCGAGCACGTCGAGGCTCGCGGTCATCAGCTCGGCTTCGGCGCGGGCCGAGGCGTCGCCGATGATGTCGATGTCGCACTGCAGGAACTGGCGGTAGCGTCCCTTCTGCGGCCGCTCAGCCCGCCAGACGGGCGCCATCTGGATCGCGCGGAACACCGTCGGCAGCTGAGCGCGGTTCGTCGCGTAGAACCGCGCGAGCGGGACGGTGAGGTCGTAGCGCAGGCCGAGATCGGTGAGGGCGGCGGGATCGTCGGCCACGGCGCGGATCGCCTCGGCATCCATTCCGCGCTTAAGGATGCTGAACGACAGCTTCTCGTTGTCGCCGCCGAGGCCCGCGTGCAGGCGGTCGTAGTCCTCCATGACGGGGGTCTCGATCTCATCGAATCCGTGGGCGCGGTAGCGCTCGCGGATGACGGCGAGCACGCGCTCGCGGCGGGCCTTGTCAGCGGGGAGGAAGTCGCGCATGCCGCGCGGCGGGTTCACGGATGCCACTGGTCCATTGTTCCAGGGTTGGGCGGGTGCCCGTTGCGCGCGAGCCCGGGGAGAGTCAGGACTGCTCGGCGGCGCGCACCTCGGCGCGCAGGCTCCGGAGGCGCTCGCGCAGGGCGCGCTCGGCATCCCACCCGCGATCGCGGGCGAGTTGCACCAACGTCAGCAGGGCGTCGCCGAGCTCGGCTTCGGAGGCGGGGTCGGCGAGGCGATGATGCGGTGCGGAGACCCCCACCTGAGCCGCCTTGCCGATCACCTTCTGCGCCAGCGCGAGTGACGGCATGTGATCGCTGACACCGTCCAGCACGCTGGTGCGGTCGTGCTTCTCTGCGGCTTTTGCCGCGTTCCAGTGCACGAGCACCTCTTCGGGAGTGGATGCCACGGCGTCCGCGAACACGTGAGGATGCCGCCGCACCATCTTCTCGGTCAGCCCGCGCGCGACGTCGTCGATGTCGAAGGGGTCGTCGGGGTCGCCCGCGGCGATCTCGGCGTGGAAGAGCACCTGCCAGAGCAGATCGCCCAGCTCTTCGCGCAGGTCGGCGCGCGTGCCGGTCTCGACGGCGTCGATGACCTCGGCGCTCTCCTCCACGAGGTACGGCACGAGGTCGCGGTGATCGATGGTCCGCGTCCACGCGCAGCGCTCGCGCACGGTTCGCATGGTGCCGGCGGCCTGTCGCAGTGCGTCGTCGGTCACGGCGCCTCCCTCCTCGGCGGCGAAGACGCCGCTGTCCCGAGTATGCCCCGCTCGAACGCGCGGCGGACCGAGAACGGACCGAACTCCGGAAGATCTCGGATGCCGCGCGGCAGCGACCGCAGAATCCCGCGGCATCCGCGCGACGAGCGGCGAAAAGTCCGGAGTTCGGCACGGCGGCGACGGATCGGACGTGTACCACTGTGTCCGCGCGTCATCTGCTCGACACGGGACGCCGATAATCTGGGGCGTGTGCGAGAACTGACCCCGACCGAGGCCATCGACCTCGTGGGCCGCTTCGAGGCCGGCCAGGAGCTGCCCGAACAGATGCGTGCCGATGTGCGCCTGCTCGGATCGCTCTTGGGCCGTGTGCTTCAGGAGAGCGGCTCCCCCGGACTGTACGACGACGTCGAGCGGCTGCGCACGGCGACGATCCAGGCCTACACCGACGAGACGCCCGAGGCGTTCGAGCGGGCCGCGGCGATCGCCGACGGCTTCTCGATCGAGCGGGCCGACGAGGTGGCCCGCGCCTTCACGGCGTACTTCCACCTCGTCAATCTCGTCGAGGAGCACCAGCGCGTGCGCATCCTGCGTGAGCGTGGTGACCGCCCGTCGCGTTCGGGTACGCCCGACACGATCGCCTCGGCGTTCGAACGCCTGTCGGAAGAGGTGGGCGCCGACACCGCCCTCGCCCGCCTGCAGGCCCTGCGCTTCCACCCCGTCTTCACGGCGCACCCCACCGAGGCTCGCCGCCGCGCGATCTCGACCAGCATCCGTCGTCTGTCGGAACTGCTATCGGAGCACGACGCCGCGGCCGAGGGCGGCACCGAGAGCCGCCGTGCCGAGCGGCGCATGCTCGAGGAGATCGACACGCTCTGGCGCACCGCTCCCCTGCGCCGCGAGAAGCCATCGCCGGTCGACGAGGTCCGTTCGGTCATGTCGGTGTTCGACGAGACCCTCTACACCGCGGTCCCGCGCGTGTACCGCCGCATCGACGACATCCTGCAGGGCGAGAACGCCGGATCGCGCGCTCCGATCGTGAAGCCGTTCGTTCGCGTCGGATCGTGGGTCGGCGGCGACCGTGACGGCAACCCGTTCGTCACGGCATCCGTCACCCGCAAGGCCGCCGCGATCGCGAGCGAGCACGTGCTCCTCGGCCTCGAGCGCACGACGCAGCGCGTGGGGCGTGGTCTCACCCTGGATGCCGAGACCACGCCGCCCAGCGACGCACTGGTCGCCCTGTGGCACCGTCTGCGCGCCGCCGACGAGGACGCGGCCAAGGAGATCGCCGAGCGGTCTCCGGACGAGCCGCACCGGCGCATCATGCTGCTCCTCGCGCGCAAGATCGCCGCGACCCGCACGCGCAACGCCGACCTCGCGTACCGCGACCCCGAGCACCTTCTCGCCGACCTGCGCGTCGTGCAGGACTCGCTCGTCGCCGCGGGCGCCGCACGGCAGGCATACGGCGCGCTCCAGCGTCTGGTCTGGCAGGTCGAGACGTACGGCTTCCATCTGACCGAGCTCGAGGTTCGCCAGCACTCCGCCGTCCACCGGAAGGTGCTCGACGATCTGCGAGCGGGTGGGGAGCGCAGCGAGCAGACCGACGAGGTGCTCGAGGTCTTCCGCTCGATCGCCTACGTGCAGGAGCGCTTCGGCCCCCGCGCCGCCGGCCGCTACATCGTGTCGTTCACGCAGTCAGCCGAAGACCTCGCGAACGTCCACGAGCTCGCCTCCTACGCGATGGGCCCGGGCGAGGCCCTCCCCGTGCTCGACGTCATCCCGCTTTTCGAGACGTTCGCCGACCTGCAGGCGGCCCCGGGCATCCTGGCCGAGATCGTCACGCACCCCTCCTTCGTCAGCCGACTGGATGCCACCGGCCGACGCCTCGAGGTCATGCTCGGCTACTCCGATTCGTCGAAGGACGTCGGGCCGGTCGCCGCGAACCTCGCCCTCTACGAAGCCCAGGCCAAGATCTCGACGTGGGCCGAGGCCGAGGGCATCGAGCTCACGCTCTTCCACGGCCGCGGCGGTGCCCTCGGGCGCGGCGGTGGACCCGCCAACTCGGCGATCCTCGCGCAGCCGCCGCACTCGGTCGACGGACGCTTCAAGCTCACCGAGCAGGGCGAGGTCATCTTCGCCCGCTACGGCGATCCCGACATCGCCATGCGCCACATCGACCAGGTCGCGGCGGCCGTGCTCACGGCATCCTCTCCCTCGATCGAGCGCCGTAACCGCGGGGCCGCCGAGGCATTCGCCGACGTCGCCCAGACCATGGACGTCGCTTCGCGCGAGCGCTTCTTCGCCCTCGTGAAGGCTCCGGGCTTCGCGCCGTGGTTCGCCACGGTCACCCCGATGGAGGAGCTGGGTCATCTCGCGCTCGGCTCCCGTCCCGCGCGTCGCGGCCTGTCGGTCGAATCGCTCGAAGACCTGCGCGCCATCCCGTGGGTGTTCTCGTGGACGCAGGCCCGCATCAACCTCGCCGGATGGTTCGGCCTCGGGACCGCACTCGACGCGGTCGGTGACGAGCAGCGCCTCCGCGATGCATACGAGCAGTGGCCCCTGTTCCGCACGATGATCGACAACGTCGCGATGAGCCTCGCGAAGGCCGACGAGCGCATCGCCCGCCGTTACCTCGCGCTCGGCGACCGCGACGACCTCGCTCAGCTCGTGATGGACGAGATGCTCCTCACCCGCTCGTGGGTCGAGCGCATCACGGGCGGTGAGCTGCTCGGCAACAAGCCGGTGCTGCAGCGCGCGGTGAAGATGCGCAGCCCGTACGTCGACGCCCTGTCTCTGCTGCAGTTGCGCGCGCTGCGCGCGCTCCGCGACGCCTCGACCGAGTCCGGGACCCCGGATGCCGAGCACCAGCGCCTGCTGCTGCTGTCGGTGAGCGGTGTGGCGGCGGGTCTGCAGAACACCGGCTGAGCGGCATCCGTTCGA
>NZ_JARHXC010000099.1:0-2585 GCF_029222405.1 Microbacterium sp. Kw_RZR3
CCTGATGACTTCGCTCCCCGACGGCGTCGAGTTCCGACGCCTGCACATCCCCGCCTCCATCGACGACGATGACGCCGCGGACTTCCGCGAAATGACCCGCGTGCGCAACCTCGTGTACGCCGAGATCTCGGGTCACGACGATCACTCCATGCCGGCGGACGAGCTTCTGCCGAACTTCCAGCCTGACCCCGCGCAGGTGCGTCTCTCGTGGCTCGTGCTTCTCGACGGCGAGGCGGTGGGTCGTATCGGTCTCGACCTCCCCCAGGAAGACGGGGCCCGTTCGGGCTACTGGCTCGTCGAGCTTCTTCGATCGGTCTGGGGACGCGGCATCGGTCGCGCCGGCTACGCGCTCGTGGAACAGACCGCTCGAGAGCACGGTCGAACCGTGCTCCAGTCCTGGGCGGAACACCCCGCCGCCGACGGGCCTCACCTCGAGGCTCCCACCGGCTTCGGTTCGGTGCCGCACGATCACATCGCGCGGTACTTCCTGGCATCCGGGCACGCTCTGGAACAGGTCGAACGCAACAGCGCTCTCGACCTGACGACCGCGGAGCCCCGCCTTCGCGCGCTCCTCGCCGAAGCCGAGTCGGCCTCCGCCGGATACCGGGTCGTGCAGTGGGTCCTCCCGACCCCCGACGAGTTCGTCGACGGAATGGCTCTCATGAAAGAACGCATGGTGACCGACGCCCCGGCGGCGGGACTCGAGTTCGACGAGGAGAAGTGGGATGCCGATCGCGTACGCCGCTACGAGCGCACCTACCTCGATGCGGGACGTCTGCTGCTGGTCACGGCCGCGCAACACATCGACAGCGGGGACCTCGTGGCCTTCAACGAGCTCGCGATCGGCAAGGACCGCACGGCCGCGACGTCTCAGCACGACACCCTCGTCGTGGGTACCCATCGCGGGCACCGCCTCGGCATGCTCGTGAAGTGCGCGGGTCTGCTCGCGTGGCGCGACATCGCGCCCGCCTCGCCGCGCGTGCTCACCTACAACGCGGAGGAGAACCGTCCGATGCTCTCGATCAACGAGGCGATCGGCTTCGCGCCCGTGGCTTACGAGGGGGCGTGGAAGAAGGTGCTCGACTGACGATGGCCGATCAGCGCACGCGCTGACAGTGCGGGCAGAAGTGGCTCGAGCGGTTCATGAACGACACCCGCACGATGGGCCGGGCGCACCGGGGACACGGCTGACCGGTGCGCCCGTACGCGTTGAGCGAGTGCGCGAAGTAGCCGGCCTGACCGTTCACGTTCACGTACTGGGCGTCGAAGCTCGTTCCGCCCTCCGCCAGTGCCTTGTCGAGCACCGCGCGGACCTCGCCGAGCAGACGATTCACGGCCCGGGTCGGAAGAACGGATGCCGAGGTCTCGGGGTGGATGCGTGCCGCCCACAGCGACTCATCGGCGTAGATGTTGCCGATGCCGCTCGCGACGGTCTGGTCGAGCAGCACGCGCTTGATCCCCGAGGATGTGCGCGAGAGTCGCGCCCGGAAGCGCGCGACGTCGAAAGCGGGGTCGAGCGGATCGCGCGCGATGTGCGCGACCTGCGTGGGCACGCGCGCGAGATCCGAACCCCGTCCGGCCGCCGCGCCGTCGGGAGTGTCGACGAGCTGGTCCACGGCCAGCGAACCGAATGTCCGCTGATCGGCGAACACGACCGAGAGCGGGCCGTGGACCGGGTGCTCGAGCTCGATGCGGATGCGCTCGTGGCGCTCCTCGGGGGCCCCCGGAACCCGGAGCAGCATCTGCCCGCTCATGCCGAGGTGCGTGACGATCGCTTCGTCGTCGGAGAACGGCATCCAGAGGAACTTGCCCCGCCGGACGGCGGCGCTGATCCGCTGCCCGGTGAGCGCCGCCTCGAAGTGCGCCGCTCCGCCGGTGTGACGGGTGAGCGCTCGTTCGTCGCGAACGTCGACCGACGCGATGAGCGCGCCGGTGACGGCGGGTTCGAGACCGGCGCGGACGACCTCGACCTCGGGAAGCTCAGGCACGCGCGTCGAGCTCGCGCCAGGCCGTGAGCGCCGCGGCCATCTCGGCCTGCTTCTTGCTCGACCCGGTTCCCGTGGTCACCACGTCTCCGACCGTGACGGTCGCCGTGAAGCGCCGGTCGTGATCGGGGCCGGACGCCTCGACGGCGTAGGTGGGGGCGGGCAGTGAGAGGCGAGCCGCGATCTCTTGCAGGCTGGTCTTCGGGTCCATCGCCGCGCCGTACCGGGCAGGGTCGGCCATCAAGGGCTCGACGAGTCGCAGCACCATGGCGGTCGCGGCATCCGGACCGGCCGACAGATACGTGGCACCGATGAGCGCTTCCATCGTGTCGGCGAGGATCGAGTCCTTGTCGTTGCCGCCGGTGAGGATCTCTCCCCGGCCGAGCCGGACGTGCTGGCCGAGACCGATACCGCGAGCGACCTCGGCGAGGGCGATCGTCGAGACGACGCCGGCGCGCCGCTTGGCGAGCTGGCCCTCGTCGAGATCCGGATGCCGCGTGAAGAGGCGCACGGTCACGGCCTGACCAAGCACGGAGTCACCGAGGAATTCGAGGCGCTCATTGTGCGGGATGCCGCCGTTCTCGTAGGCGAACGAGCGAT
>NZ_JARHXC010000009.1:0-1794 GCF_029222405.1 Microbacterium sp. Kw_RZR3
ACAGAAGGCGGCCGCCCCGAGCGAGGGCGGAAGAATGGATGCCATGCGCGCGATGATCATGGACGCCCTGGCCGCACCCCTCGAGGTGCGCGACGTCGAGGCCCCGACCGCTCCGGACGGCGGGGTCGTGGTCGAGGTGCACGCGACCGGGCTCTGCAAGAGCGACTGGCACGCGTGGGTCGGGCATGACGACGTCTCGCTCCCCCACGTTCCCGGGCACGAGCTGGCGGGCGTCATCGTCGAGGTCGGCGCGGGCGTTCAGCGGTGGAGCGTCGGCGACCGCGTCACCGTGCCGTTCGTGATGGGCTGCGGGGCGTGCGAGTGGTGCCTCGCGGGCGACGCGCAGGTGTGCCCCGACCAGCAGCAGCCCGGGTTCACGCAGTGGGGCTCGTTCGCCGAGCGGGTCGTCCTGCGCGCGGCCGACACGAACGTCGTGCGGATCCCCGACGGCGTCTCTTTCGAGGCGGCTGCGGCGCTCGGATGCCGCTTCGCCACGGCGTACCGCGCCCTGACCGGCCGCGCCCGCGTACAGGCGGGCGAGTGGATCACGGTCGTCGGGGCCGGCGGGGTGGGCCTCAGCGCGGTGATGATCGGGGTCGCCCTCGGCGCGCGCGTGATCGTCGTCGATCGCACGCCCGCGGCTCTCGAGGCGGCCGCTCGCCTCGGCGCCGAGCACACGCTTCTCGCCGACGGGTCCGACATCGCCGCCGTGGTGCACGAGATCACCGGCGGCGGGAGCCACGTCGCCGTCGACGCGGTCGGCAGCGCTCAGACCTCGCGCGACGCGGTGCTGAGCCTGCGCCGGCGGGGACGCCACGTGCAGATCGGGCTGCTGCCCACGGCCGACGGGATGACCCCGATGCCGATGGCGCGCGTCATCGCGTGGGAGCTCGACCTCCTGGGCAGCCACGGCATGGCAGCGGTCGACTATCCCGAGATGCTCTCGCTGATCGAGAGCGGTGCGCTGCGCCCGCACGACCTGATCGAGCGCGTCATCGGGCTGCGCGAGGCGGCGACCCTGCTCCCCGGCATGGACACGGCCTCACCGGCGGGCATGACGATGATCGATCCGCGGCGGGACTGACCCGCGCGACCCAGCGGTCATCGCTTGACGATCGAGGTCGCTGCGCTCGTCTTCGTCACGGCGGCGTAGCCAGTACGTGTCCCCGTGACGCGGACCGTGATCCTGGATCCGGCGTCCGCTGCCACAAGCGTGTACGACTTCGACGTCGCGCCGCGGACAGTCTTGCCGTCTCGCAACCACTGATATGCGAACGAGGCCCTCGGAGACCACGTCCCCGTCTTCGCAGAGAGGGTTGCGCCGACCTTCACCGTTCCCGAGATGGTCGGAGTCGGTGTGGATGCGAATGTCCGTGCGGGCACCGAGACGGGCGCACTCGTGCGAGAGACGGCTATCAATCCCGGCGACTCCGCCGTGACGGTGACCGAGATCGACTTCTGTGCGTCCGCGTCCACCACCGGGTAGCTCGCCGCCGTCGCGCCCGGGATACTCTGGCCGTTCCGTAGCCACTGGTACCGCAGCGACACGGTGCCCGGGTACCAGCCGGACGACGCGACCGTCAGAGTAGTACCGATAGCTGGCCTGCCCTGGACCCGTGGATCAGCTGAAGACGAAACGACCGCTGCGCCATTCGCCCAATCGGGCTTCCCGTAGCCCTTCAGCCACTCCGCCCCCGAGAAACCCGTCGACGTCGACAGCAATACTTGGGCCGCGCCGTTATGGTTCCACGCCTCATACCAGGCGAGATCAGACTTCCCATCACCGTTGAAGTC